>JAISIB010000120.1 GCA_031262265.1 Prevotellaceae bacterium | reverse complement strand
CTTCCGGAGGATGATCTGACGTTGGAAAAGACAACCGAGAAGCTGACGGCGGAGAATTGGGAGCGTTGGATGAACGGTCTATGGGAAAGAAAAGCAAATCTGCACTTACCGAAGTTCACCATGAAGTACGAACGCACGATGAACGACGATTTAAAGGCATTGGGTATGCCGACGGCGTTTACCGGAGACGCCGACTTCTCGAAGATGAGCGATACGCCATTCTCTATCTCAAAAGTATTGCAAAAGACATACATCAGCGTCAGTGAAACGGGGACGACGGCCGCCGCGGCCACCGTTGTTTTAATGGAAGGGAACTCTGCTGTCCCGAGAATGCTAAATATCTTTGTGCACCACCCGTTCATCTATGCAATCAAGGAGTTAAGTACGGGCACTATCTTATTTATGGGAAGAGTGAGTGAGTTGTAGAAGAGCGTATTCTACGAAGGAAACGATTGCTTTTACGTGTTTATCTGCGGATCGAGGGAGAGGAGAAAATCCTCTCCCTCGACTACTCAAATATCCTCGTAAGTTACGCCAATAACAAAGCCGCTCGTGAGCGGCTTCTTCGTGTGATATGGAACGACGTTACATATACTTCTTCAAGGCTTTCGTCCAGATGACATAACCGGTGTCGTTCAGATGAAGTCCGTCCTCAGTCAGGTCTTGCCGCAGGATGTCCGTGTTAGGCTCTGCGAACAGGGAATAGAAATTGAGAAACGGAATATCTTTGGCTTTGGCCAATGCCTCCAACCGGTGGTTGATGTCCACCACAACGGACGTTTTACCTGTCAGCCGCTCATAGCGTCCGAAACTCTCGTTGATGGGCATCAGAGATTCCAAGTAGAGGCGGGTTTTAGGACTTTCTTTTCGCACTTTGTCCACGACCATTTCGATATGACTCACGATTTCTTCCGCCGTCAGGTCTTGCGACACGTCATTGATGCCGATCATCAGGAAAATCTTCTTCGGTTGACCGGGAAGTATCTGGTCGAGCCGGTCGTAAACGCCCATCGCTACGTCGCCCGAGATGCCGCGATTGCGCACGTGCTTTGTTTTGGTAAGCGTCGCAAAGCGTTCGCCGCCGCCCTCGGTGATGCTGTTGCCCAGCATGACTATATCTTTCTTCGTAATAGGCGCATCTTCGGCAAACTCTCCTACGCGCTGGTAATAATAGGGGAAGTAAACGCGCTCGGGCGGGCAGCCGATGGCACCGGCCACGGCATTGGCCACCACGGAACGCAGGCGAACAACCGAACCTACGTCTTTCGGGTGCACACGATCGGTCAATAATATCACCGAAACCTTTTGGTCGGGATCAACGATGATAGATGTTCCCGTGTATCCCGTATGTCCGTAGGTGTTCCGACCGAACAAATCGCCGTTGTTCGAAGCATAGTCCGAGAACACGTCCCATCCGGGCGTGCGGCCGTAGGAACCGATGAGTCCGCGCGGTACCGTAGTCATCGCACGTACGGCCATCGGGCTGAGGATTCGTTTGCCGTTGTACGCTCCGCCGTTCATCAACGCCGCTACCAGTATCGCTATGTCGTTAGCGTCGGAGAATATGCCCGCATTTCCCGAGATGCCGCCCATCATCAGGCGTGCCAACGGGTCGTGCACCTGTCCGCGCAACACCGTACCGTCTTTCTGTACCTCCGTCGGGGCAACGCGCTCCAGCGTCTCGCCCGTCGGATTATAATCCGTGTGCTTCATGCCCAACACGTCGAAGATATTCTCCTTCGCAAAGTCGCGCAAGCTCTGTCCGCTAATAGTTTCTATGATACGCTGCAAGGAAATGTAGTTCAAGCAACTGTATTGGAAGTCTGTCTCCGGCTTAAATTCGCGCGGGCAAGTAGCAATGTATTCTATCATCCCGTCGGGATTCGGCGAGCCGTATTTGGCGACCAAGTCGGCCGTAGGCCCGTAGGCGGGCAAACCCGACGTGTGCGTCAACAAATGTACGATACGAATCGTAGTGCGTCGGCCGAGACTATCCGTGTAGTCCTGATAATCCGGAATGTACATGCTAACGGGATCGAGCAAGCGCATTTTGCCGCGTTCCAAGAGTATCCATGCAGAAACTGCCGTCGACATGGATTTACTGCACGAGGCCATGTCAAATACCGTGTTGACGTCCATCGCCACCGTCTTAGGATATACTTCCTTGTTACCGTAAGCTTTCAAGTAAATCATGCGGTCTTCTTTCACCACGGCCAATACGGCACCGGGGATCTCTTTGTTGGCGATAGATTCCAGTATGGCACTGTCGGCATAAGCCAAGCGGTGCGAATCTACGCCCATCAATTCCGGAGCTACGCGGGGCAAAGCCTGCGCTCCGGCCTGCAAAGCCACCAAAGCCAGCAGGCAAACGTTCAGTAAGTGTTTCATGTGATTTGTTTATTGCTGTTCTCTATATGCGTCCACGGCTTTCTTCACCGAGCCGTGTAGTAAAAGCAACGCGTTGGCTTGGTCGTACGCAAGCCCTAGTTCTTCGATGATCATTCGCGTCCCTCTGTCTACCAATTTCTGGTTGCTGAGCTGCATATTGACCATTTTATTTCCTTTTACGCGGCCGAGTTGTATCATTACGGACGTCGTTATCATATTCAGAATCATTTTCTGTCCCGTACCCGACTTCATGCGCGAACTTCCCGTTACATATTCCGGTCCTACGATCATTTCTACGGGGCAGTCCGCCTCAGCTGCCATTGGCGAATCAGGATTGCTGGTGATGCAGCCAGTCAAGATACCGTGTGCTCTGGCTTCGTGCAGTGCGCCGATCACGTAGGGAGTGGTGCCCGAAGCCGCGATACCGATCACGGTATCCTTCGTATTGATGTGATGCGCTTGCAACTCTTCCCATCCGCGTTCGGTATTATCCTCAGCCTTCTCCACCGGATTGCGCAGCGCGGTATCGCCGCCCGCTATCAACCCGATTACCAGCGTCGGCGGCATGCCGAACGTCGGCGGAATCTCGGATGCGTCCAGTACGCCCAATCGTCCGCTCGTTCCGGCACCCATATAAAAGATACGGCCGCCTTGTTTCATGCGCGGGACTATTTGTTCTACCAATTTCTCTATTTGCGGAATCGCTTTTTCGACGGCCAACGCCACCTTTTTATCTTCCGTATTAATATCTGTCAGTAGCTCGTGAATAGATTTCTTTTCTAAATCGTTGTAAAGCGAGGGCTGCTCGCTAATTTTAATGAATGCCATTGTCGTTTGAAACCGTTTAAGAATGATATTTAATTAGCCCGCTCATCGGACTTTGTACGATCGCTCCCACTTCGATACCGCAGTGCGCAGCCGCTTCGCGAATAACCGCCTTATAATAGAATGCTATCGAACCCATCAGGTTCGCTTGGTGGTGCTGATAGTCGTATTGCTTCACATTGCGCTCGAAGAAAGATTTAAACGCGTTGAATGCCAAATCGTGCATCTCAGGTTCTTCTATGTTCTGCGCAACAAAAAGTGACGTGCTCGCCAGAAAACGATTGGGGAAAGAACCTCGATACACGCGCTCTATAATCTCTGCTTGCGTCAAATTGTATTGCGTGAGAAACTTCTCTTTCAAACGGGCAGAAGTCTGATTCTTCAAAATATTGGCCACCATGATCTTGCCCAATACGGCTCCGCTACCTTCGTCGCCCAGAATGAAACCGAGCGGAGAGACGTTGGCCGCAATCTTTTCTCCGTCATAGAAGCAAGAATTGGAGCCGGTGCCCAAAATACATACGATTCCGGCTTCGCGACCGCACAAGCCGCGCGCCGCACCCAACATATCCGAAGCAACTTCTACCGTACCGCTTACTTCCAGACACGTATTTAGTACATCTTGTAAAATAGGTATTTTCTCGGGGATACATCCGGCGCCGTAGAAGTGAACTTCATCGAACTGTTTGCTATCCATTCTGTTCAATAACGAATGGCGTATCAATTCGCCCATCTCTTCCTTAGACTGAAAGAAAGGATTCATTCCTTTCGTATAAACTTGCCGAAGTAATTTTCCGTCTTCGACCACACACCAATCGGTTTTGGTCGAACCACTGTCTGCTATTAAAATCATCATATCTTTATGTATATATTTCTTTTGTATAGTCCATATCCGCACAACCAAACCACTACGACAAACAAGAGGGCGTATGCCAACGACGACGGGTAATCGCCCAACCAAGAGTGTAGTCCGTAGTTATAAATAACGCCGTGCAGACTAACAATTTTGTCTCCGATCGGCACACGAATGTAGCTTAATAAAATAGAAAGTAACGTTCCCAACGTATAATTAAAGAGCGGGTTCACGCCATAAGCCTCAAAAAAACGAAACTGCTTCTTGTAACCCTTGACATCAATCACCCATATTAGCAACGACAACAGCAAAGACGCCATACCGCACGTCACCAGTACAAAAGACGGCGACCATACTTTCTTATTGATAGGGCAACCGTAGCTTAGCAGGAAGCCTGCGAACATAATCACCGCGCCGATGCGAAACAAGGCCATCATCTTTGCGGTTATGTCCTTATCCTTGTCCAACAAGATGCGTCCGAAACAGAATCCGATCAGTACGTGCGCAATCGCAGGAATGGTGCTAAGTAAACCTTCGGGGTCGATACCGTTGTCTTTGTACATGTGATTCACACCAAGAACGGCGCGATCGACAACCGACAGGATATTTGTTTCATTATACTCGAATCCGCGACCAACCAACAGCAGGACTAAATAACCTATCAAAGTTCCTGCGATCAAGTAGGGTATATGTTTGTGATTCATCAATAGTCCGATCAATGCCGCAAAACCGTAGCTAATACCCAATCGAGGGAAGACGCCCAACAAACGTATGTTCTCAAAATTGGTAAGTGCCGTCCATAGATGACTACCGAACGAGAGTCCGTCGTTTGCCGTAGCGAACCACGTGCGGAACGATAGTGAAATCCACGCCAGCACCAGACCTATGAGATAAATCAACACGGCGCGACGCACCACTTTCCATGCCGTGTGCCTCGTGAACTCGAAATTGTATTTTCTCAACGAGATATATGTAGAGATGCCCATAATAAACATAAAAAAAGGAAAGACCAAATCTGTCGGAGTCAGTCCGTTCCACGAAGCATGTCCGAGCGGAGCATACACATAACTCCACGAACCGGGATTATTAACGAGCAACATACCTGCAATAGTGATTCCGCGCAGGATATCAAGCGCAACAAGGCGCTGTTTCGGAGTACGAACGGTTGATGTCATGGTTTTTGAATATTTGAAAAGGGTTTGGTACAACTATCTACTAAGTAAGCGATGGAAACATACGGTATGCCGCTATTGGTAGCCAGTCCGATCTCGCAAGTACGGCTATTGGAATATCCTATTTGTATGTTTTCGGCTTCTATTTGGGGGCGCAATTTGCGCAGTGCATAGGCATTGACTTCGGGATGCAAGAATCCTCTGTCACCCGCGAAGCCGCAACAGCCGACTTCTTCGGGCACGAGTACATGTTTCGAGCAACGTTTGGCCAAATCCACGATTGTATCGGCCAAACCCATAAGGCGCATGGAGCACGTGACATGCACCGCTACCGGCGTATCCGTCGGTTCGAACACCAACCGGTCTGCCAAAAATACCGAGATAAACTCTGCCGGTTCGTAGAGCTTCATCTTTTTGATGGTCTCACGCATTCGATGCAGGCACGGGCTTTGATCGCACAAGACCGGATATTTGCCCTCTTCGCTGGCTACCCACAAAGCGTCTTCCAATTCTTTGGCTTTCTTATAGGCTACGTCGGGCATTCCTTTACTCTCCCAGATAGTTCCACAACAAAGTTTCTCCATTCCATCGGGAAATATCACTTCGTACCCACCCTTGTGCAAAAGCGAAACCATCTTGTTGACTAACGGCATTTCTACCGGTGAATGTTTGGCCAGGCCCATCGTTTGGTTGATGCAGCTCGGAAAATAGACTACTTTCCGGCTTTGTTCTGTTTCTTTCGCCGTATCTTTTTGTTTTTTCTCGGTATGATATGAAGCTAACAAACGCACCTTGTTCACACGATAAGGCTTCGGCATGGAGGCAGTCCATAAGGGAATTCCCATTTGATGCATTCCTTTGGTGATAACTGTCATAGCCGGTGTCCCTAAGACCGTATGCGCGGCGTCTGCCATAGTCAGAACCAATCGCAATCCGCGTTTGATACCGACAAAATGTTTGGCCGTCCACGCGCCGGCTTTGTATCCGCTGCTATTATGCGGTAAGGATTCGGCGCGTAGCGCATGAGTTAGTATCCCCGTATTTATCTTCATCGGGCACGACGTGGAGCATAATCCGTCGCCGGCACAAGTTTGATTGCCCCAATAGGTATATTGTTTGCGCAAGGCATCTAATCGCTCGGAATCTTCACCGATTTCTTGTAGGCGGGTGATTTCTCGTTGCGTAACGATACGCTGGCGTGAAGACAAGGCGAATCCGCATGTCAGGCAGTTTATTTCGCAGAATCCGCACTCTATACATTTGTCTACTTGCGGATTGGTCAACGGTAACGGCTTAAAGTGTTTCAAAAAGCACTGTGGGTCTTCATTGAAGATCACGCCCGGATTGAGCAAATTGTAGGGATCAAACAATGCTTTTACTTCCTTCATCAGCCCATAAATCTTTTCGCCCCATTCATAAGATACGAACGGAGCCATATTTCGGCCTGTCCCGTGCTCGGCTTTCAATGAACCGTCATATTTCTCTACGACTAATTTCACCACGTCACGCATCATATTTTCATAGCGTTTCACCTCATCGTCGGAAGAGAATGACTGATTGATAATAAAGTGGTAGTTCCCTTCCAGCGCATGCCCGTAAATGCACGCATCATCGTATCCGTGTTTCACCATCAATGCTTGCAAATCTGCTGTCGCTTCGGGTAATACGTCGATGTGAAAGGCTACGTCTTCGATGAGTGTCGTTGTGCCGAGTTGGCGCATAGCTCCTACCGACGGGAATATACCTGAGCGCATCGCCCAATACTTGCCGTATTCGGAAGGGTCTTCGGTAAAGCGAACAGGAATGTAAGTTTTGAACGCTTTCATCGCGCTCGTGACGGTTTCTATGTATGTTTGCAATTCTTCGCGGCTAGCTCCCATCACTTCGGTAAGCACTGCCGTCAAATCTCTTCCTGTCCGGTCATCCACTGATTCCAGTGATTTATGATCAAGCAGTTCGGCTCCTTTTACTATCCAGTCGCCCTCATTGACAAGCTTCTTCATGGCAACCACCGCGCGGCAGGCTTCGCGAATATCGTCGAAATAGATCATCGCACTGGCGTGATAAGGATAATCATACTCCGTTTTCATCGTTACCTCCGACAAAAACGCGAGCGTACCTTCCGATCCGACCATCAGATGGGTAATAATGTCAAAGGGATCGTCGAAACGGACAAAAGGCAACATATTTAGTCCCGTTACGTTCTTGATGGAATATTTATAACGAATACGCTTTACCAATTTCTCATCGCCGCAAATACGCTCGCGCAGTTCGCAAATCCCTTTTATCAGTTCCGGGTGCGTTTGCATAAATTCGTTGCGACTATCCGCGCTTCCGGTATCCAACAATGTTCCGTCGGCCAGTACAATACGTGCGGAGAGTAGCTCTTTATCGCTGTTGGCGTGTGTACCGCAATTCATGCCGGATGAATTATTTATCACGATACCACCCACCATGGCACTATTTATGGAAGCGGGGTCAGGGCTGAATTTACGTCCGTACGGTTTTAATATCTCATTTACCCTTGCGCCGATAATACCCGGTTGAAGAGTGATACTTTTGGCATCCGGTGCGATCCAGTACCGCTCCCAATGTTTGCCCGCCACAATCATTACCGAATCGGTGATCGCTTGTCCTGATAAGCTGGTACCTGCTGCGCGAAACGTCACGGACACGCGGAAAGCATCAGCCATTTCAAGCAGGCGCGATACTTCTTCTTCGTCTATCGAACGAACGACCAACTGAGGGATCAGCCGGTAAAAACCGGCATCCGTACCCCACGCAAGTCTCCTTAGCTCGTCCGTATAGATTCTATCACTTGGGATAAATTCTCTAATCGTGGACAGAAACTGTTCAACGTTCGTTGATTGAGCCATGTTCACTCCTCCTTATTTTTCTTCAATTGAGCTTTCCCGTAATTAGGGTCGATTTTCAACAAAGATACGGCAATTATCGGAACAATACTGCATATCATTACCCAAATAAAGAAGTGGTTGTAGCCAAGCAACTCTTGCAGCCAACCTGCGAACATTCCCGGAATCATCATTCCCAATGCCATAAAACCGGTACATATAGCATAATGAGCCGTTTTCTGTTCGCCCTCCGAAAAATACATGAGGTAAAGCATATAAGCAGTAAAACCAAATCCATAACCGAACTGTTCTACGAAAACGCACAAGTTGATTATCCAAAGATTGTCCGTTTGTGTGTAACTTAAGTATAGGAAGGTAGCAATCGTTAATAGTAAGCTAAGCGTCATAGGCCAAAGCCACTTCTTCAATCCGCCTTTGGCAGCCACCATACCACCGATGATACCACCGATAGTTAACCCGGCGATACCGATCGTACCGTACACCAGTCCGACTTCTCCGGTAGTTAGACCGAGACCTCCTATTTCTCTGCCGTCAAGCAGGAAAGGATTGATGAGTTTCAGCAATTGTGCTTCGGAAAAGCGGAACGTCAGCATAAAGAACAAAGCCGCACCTATCTGCGGTTTACGGAAGAACGACACAAAGGTAGCTCCGAACTCGGAAACAATCGTACGCGCCGTCAAATGATCGTGGGGCTTATCCGATTCCGGCCGCGGCAAAATGAAACGATGATAAAAGCTCACGCAAATAAATAAGCCGGCCAACACAAAGAAAGTAATTGACCATGCGAACGGGATATTCCCTGAAAGTCCTTTGTAAGTAACGTCCGTATCGGAAGATAGTTTCGGATCGGCCTGAAAAACGAGATACGCGGGACGATTCCAGTTCTCTGCCGTAAAAACAAGGCGGTCGCCGTGAATGAGCGCAATACTTTTGTCACCCTTATCCAACGATAAATTCAATACCATCTCTTTTCCTTCTGCGGGCGACTGCGAAAGAGTGACCGCAGCTACGGCTACGTTGCCTACGCGATTCGTATTCGTGACAGACTCGCGTTGTTCACCAAACGTATGACGTATCCATTCGCCAAAGGGTTGTGAAACGTACTCAGACCAAGGTTGGGAAACATGCGCTTCCCACCAGCCGGTATCCGCTGCTGCCGACGCCGGATCCGTAGTTGATGCAATAAACCCATTGGCTTCGTTTATCGCAATGATTTGATTCACGAATGTCTGTACACTGTCCTTGTCGGCGTCGTGCACACCCATGCGAATGACATCATTGTGCAAGACAAAGTGCAATGCGCCCGTTTCTTGCTGAATTTTCTCAGTATCTTGTGCTATTTTCCTCGTATCATCTGGAATTATCAAAGCCGCTAATTGATCGTACTTAGGTGATGCTTCTACGTTCACATGTAGCGGGTCTGCACCGGACAGTGTCTCGATGAAACCGGCCAAAATGATAAGAACACCTTGCCCCATGATGGTTGCCACCCGATAGAACGTACTGCGAATACCGACGTACATGGCTTGCTGATTGGTGTCAAATCCGAGCATATAAAAGCCATCGGCGGCAATGTCGTGCGTAGCTGAACTAAACGCCAAT
>JAISIB010000099.1 GCA_031262265.1 Prevotellaceae bacterium | reverse complement strand
CGTTATCTTCGATGTGCGTAACGAAGAGTGGTGCTACGCGGATACCGCGATTGACGAACGCCGTATAGGCACTGACCATTTCTCCGACGGAGATTTCGCACGGGCCTAAGCAAAGGGAGACGACCGGCGGTATGTTTTGGTTGAGAACGCCGAAGTTGTGTATCAAACGAACGAGCGAGTACGGATTTAATTTACCCATCAGGTACGCAGAAATATAGTTGTCCGAATGCGTCAGTCCCCACTTCAACGTGACGAGTTCCCCGTCGCGATCCTTGTTGGTGTTCCTCGGCGTCCAAGGTTCGCCGGTCTCCGTAATCAGCGTCTGCTCTACCTTACGGACGCGATCGCACGGACTAAACCCGTTTTCCATGGCCAGCGTATATAGGAATGGTTTTATTGTCGAACCCACTTGTCGGCGTCCGGTCATAGCCATATCATATTGGAAGTATGGGTAATTGGCACCGCCGACGTAGGCCTTTACATATCCGTTCATCGGATTCATGGACATAAAGCCGGTGCGTAAGAAATGCTTGTAGTAGCGAATGGAATCCATCGGCGTCATGATCGTATCTTTGCTTCCCTGCCAGGTGAAGACGCTCATTTCTTGCGGCGTGTCGAAAGCTTTCCGAATTTCTTCGGCGGAAGCTCCGGCAGAGAGCATCACATTGTAGCGTTCCGACTGACGTACCGAACGGTTGAGTATTTCATTGACTTGTTCGGTCGTTAGATTTTTCGAGAACGGAGCCGTTTTGCTACGCCGCTTCTCTTTGAAAAATTGCTCTTGCAGGAAGCCGCCCAAATGTTCGGTGACGGCCTCTTCGGCATAGCGTTGCATCTTGGCATTGATAGTGGTATATATTTTCAGCCCGTCCGTGTATATGTTCTTATTATTCTTTGCGCACCAGCCGTACAACGGGTTTGTTTCCCAGGCCAGCGAGTCTTCGTAGAATTTCTGAGTTTGCCAGCCGCGATACTTCTTCGGATCCGGTTTTTTGGCCGTCATCAGGGTGCGTAAGTATTCGCGGAAATAGGTCGCCAAGCCTTCTTTGTGGTCTACCGGTCGGAAATTGAGTTTCAATGGCAGGGCTTGTAGCGAATCTTTGGCTTGTTCGGTCAGGTATCCGGCTTTGCACATCTGCGCAAGAACGACGTTGCGCCGTTCGCGTGAGCGTTCGTTGAAACGTCTCGGGTTATATAGCGCCGGATTCTTGCACATTCCGACCAGCGTGGCCGATTCTTCTACGCTTAACTCTTTGGGCGCTTTGTCGAAGTAGGTTCGCGCGGCCGTTTTGATACCGACGGCGTTATTAATAAAGTCGAACTTATTTAAATACATCGTAAGGATTTCCTCCTTAGTGTAGTAACGCTCCAACTTAACAGCTATCACCCATTCGATAGGTTTCTGCAATAATCTCTGAAACGTGTTTTCTGCCGGGTTCTCCGTGTATAATAGTTTCGCTAACTGCTGCGTAATCGTACTCCCGCCGCCTGCGTTGCTTTGCATGAGAATACCTCGCTTGATAATCGCGCGCGCCAATCCTCGCCCGTCGATACCCGAGTGTTCGGCGAAGCGTCTATCTTCCGTCGCAATCAGTGCTTGGATGATGTTCGTAGGCAGTTCGTCATATCCCGCATATACTCGGTTCTCTTTGCTCATAGACCAAGTGCCGAGCAGTTCTCCGTCTTCCGAGAAGACTTGGGTCGCAAATTTGTACGAAGGATTTTCCAACTCGGCAATAGGCGGCATGTATCCGATATGGCCTGCGGCGATGAGCCGGAACATGAGTATGCATATCAGTACGGCCAGTGCGAGCAATGCCCAGAGGGCGTATATAATTTTCTTAATCATACAGGGAACGCTTATAGTAGGGTACGGAAATAAATAAGAACCAGAGAACGGCCGCAATCAAAGCGAGCATGCCGAGATGGAACGTGTGTAAGGGAAACGCGTGTTCGCGCAGATAACCCGACGTCCATATTCCGACGGCCAAGGCAGTTTGCCACGCCAATACGAAAGTGGTGTTGGCCGACACGCGTTGGCAGTGGCGGGAAAGGTTGACGAACATACGCAGCGTGGCCGGTAGAGACATTCCCCAGCCTATTCCCATGACGGCAACGGAGATGCAGGCCGTCCACTCGTTGTGTACGAGCAGTAGGAAGGAGGCGTGCATGGTAATCAACAAGCCAATCAGTGCGCGCCGGTATTCTTTGAGCGAATCGGGGTAAATCCGGTAGATCAACAGGCCGACCAGCCCGCCTGCACCGACCAATATCGGGAGCGTGAGCGTCATTGATTGTCCGAATAACGGGAGAAGAAAACTTTCCGATTCGGGGCGAAACAGTAATATGCCCATCGGCAAACCAAGCAATAAGAGATTGAGGGCAGGTACCCATGAACGCGGAAGAATGAACCGGTCGGTCGAAAATACGGACAAGCCGATAGGGGCGCGAAAGGCGACGGGTACGCTGAGGATGAAGATGGCAGCGAGCAGTAATGCGCCGATGACAATGGCGAAGAACCATTGCGTGTCTGCCAACCACCGGTAGCAACTATGACCGGCGACGAGGCCGATGAACATGCCGGTAAACGTGGCAACTCCCATCCATTTGTTCCCACAGTCGCGTTCGTCCGTCGGCAGCACGTCAATGGAAATGGTAGTTATTGAGACATTGGCCAGCGCAAACAGGATGCCTTGGACGAACGGGAAAATATATAATTCAATCTCCCGATTGACGAACATATAGGCTACGGATAGTAACGCGAGTCCGAGAATAGAAAAAAATGCCACGCTTTTACGGCGAAAAGCGTCCAATAAATACGCTTGGAAGCCGCCAATGATGAGCATGCCTAACGTCAGATAGAGGTAGACGGAGCCGCTACTCGGTGCAACCACTTCCAAACGCTCGGAGAGAAACGTCGGTATCACCGGCATCAGCATATACTGCGAAAGAAACAGTAGAGTATAAGCAAGGCACGTACGAATGAAGCTACTCATATCCTTAATATCAAAATGCAAAGGTAAGGCTTTCCCTAACAATACCGTAAGAAATGAAAAAATATCACTTTGAAAATGCAATATCTTCGTTAGTCGTTCCGCTCACATAGTCGCTCGTTGCGCCGGCAATTAGTTAATGCGAAAGTCCAAACTCGGATGTTGTTCGATATAGGCTATCAATGCGTTGCCGACGGCCAATTTGCGTTTGTGCGATACGAGCGGCAGCGAATAACGTTCTTCCGTGTCGGTAATATGAAAGCGCAACTCGGTCTCGCCGTCGGGCGTTCGCTCGGTAAGCATCGACAAATCCGTAATCAACGCTTTGTCCAGCATCAATAGCGGGATACAAATGGTAAACTGCTTGATGGCTCGTTCGCTTACTTCGTGGAGCAATTCCACCTGCGTGATTTTTAGTTCCAGTCCGTTGGATTCTTTGCCGAAACGGGGCTGTACTTTTCCGTGCAGAAACAGGAGATAGCCTTCTTGCATGTATTTTTGATAATTGATCCAGTCTTCGTTGAAGAGAGACAACTCGCTCGGACCGGTATAGTCCTCAATGGTGACGAACCCATACGGGCGGCCGCTCTTCCCAAATCCGTTTCTGACGCTCGTCACCATGCCTCCCATGGTAATCTCCCGATTGCGCAACGATTGCAAGTCGCTCAATTCATTCGTATGCGTGTTACAAACGTGACGAAGAACTAATGAAAATTCATCCAGCGGGTGCGCCGACAGATAAATGCCTATCATTTCTTTTTCGCGATTGAGGCGATCGAGCACTCCCCAGCGTTCCGCTTTCGGTATGTCGGGCGTGGCGACGGCTACGAGGTTCTCTCCGCCGAACAGCGAGTTTTGTCCCATCTGTTTGTCGGCTTGATATTTATTGCCGTAACGTATCAACGTATCCAGAAAAGTTTCACCGCGATTATTCGGAACAAAGTATTGTTCTCTCGTCAATTCGGAGAACATGTCGAACGCTCCGGACAGTACCAAACTTTCAAATGCTTTTCGGTTGCAGACGGATAGGTTGATGCGTTCTACAAAGTCGAAGATGCTACGGAATGCGCCGTTCGTTTCCCGTTCCTTGATAATAGAAGATACGGCCTGCTCGCCAATTCCTTTGATGGCACCTAATCCGAAGCGGATGTTTCCTTCGTGGTTGACCGTGAACTTCATGTTACTTTCGTTGATGTCCGGTCCACCCACGTTGACGCCCATGGCTTTGCATTCGGCCATGAATTTGGTTACTTCGGTGATATTGGAACTGCCGCGACTCAGCACCGCCGCCATGTATTCGGGTAGATAATTTGCTTTCAGGTATGCCGTTTGATATGCCACCCACGAATAGCACGTAGCATGAGATTTATTAAACGCGTAGGAAGCGAATTTTTCCCAGTCGCCCCAGATTTTTTCCAAGATAGCTGGGTTGTGTCCCTTAGCCGTGCCGCCCGCAATGAACTTCGGTTTCAACGCATCCAACTTATCGCGCTGTTTTTTGCCCATGGCTTTGCGTAGCGTGTCCGATTCGCCGCGCGTGAAATCAGCCAGCAAGCGCGACAAGAGCATGACCTGCTCTTGATAGACCGTAATGCCGTAAGTGTCCTTCAAATACTTTTCCATGATCGGAATATCGTAGGCGATTGGCTTACGTCCTTGTTTGCGTTCAATAAAGTCTGGGATATATTCCATCGGCCCCGGTCGGTAGAGCGCGTTCATCGCGATCAAGTCTTCAAAGGTCGAGGGTTGTAACTCAATCAAATACTTCTGCATCCCCGCCGACTCGAACTGGAACGTACCGATAGTTTTTCCTTCGCAATAGAGTCGGAAAGTCGCGGCATCGTCTAATGGAATATGGTCAATATCTATTTTCACGCCACGACGTTGGCGGATGTTTTCCAATGTTTCTTTGATAATCGAGAGTGTTTTTAGCCCCAAAAAGTCCATTTTTACCAACCCGGTCTCTTCGATAACGGAGCCTTCGTATTGTGTGACGGGAATCTTTTGGCCTGTGTCCTTGTCGTCGGCCAAGCTCACGGGCACCCAATCGGTAATGTCGTCTCTACAAATAATGATGCCGCACGCATGCACGCCTGTTCCGCGCACGTTTCCTTCCAGCAGACGTGCATATTTGATAGTGTCGCGCACTTTCGGATCAGGCGAAGTTTCGGCTTGCTGCAATTCGGGCACGCATTCAATTGCGTTGGCTAAATTAACTTTCTTATCGGGGATACGATCGGGCACTAATCGGGTCAGACGGTCGGATTCTGCGAGGGGTAGCTTCTGTACGCGCGCTACGTCTTTAATAGACATTTTGGCCGCCATCGTTCCGTAGGTAATGATATGAGCCACTTTTTCTGCGCCGTATTTCTCCGTTACCCATTGCAACACTTCGCCGCGTCCGTCGTCATCGAAGTCAATATCAATATCGGGTAAAGAGATACGGTCGGGATTCAAGAAACGTTCGAACAGCAGGTCGTATTTTATCGGATCTATTTGCGTGATTCCCAAACAATAGGCAACGGCTGAACCCGCTGCCGAGCCGCGACCGGGACCTACGGAGACGCCCATTCGGCGAGCGGCGGCAATAAAGTCCTGCACAATCAGGAAGTAGCCCGGAAAGCCCATCGTTTTCATGACGTGCAACTCAAATGTTAGCCGTTCTTTGACGTCGTCGCTCAGCGAATCGCCGTATACGGATTTCGCTTTGTCAAATGTCAATTTAGCCAAGTAGTCTCCTTCCAATTTGAGGCGATATAATTTATCGTATCCGCCCAAACTCGCAATTTTTGCTTGCGCTTCATCCTTACTCACGATTTCTGCGCCGTTTTCATCGCGCGTAAATTCATTGAATAAGTCTTCTTCGGTATATTGCCGTCGATATTCTTCTTCCGTACCAAATGTTTCGGGAATGTCATACTGCGGCATGATCGGCTCGTGGTCGATAGAATAAAATTCGACCTTGTCGCAAATTTCCACCGTATTGGCCAATGCTTCCGGAATGTCCGCAAACAGCCGATTCATCTCAGCGGTGGTTTTCATCCACTCTTGCATCGTATAGCGCAAACGCTTCGGATCGTCCATGTTTGCGTTGGTGCTTAGACAAATCAAATGGTCGTGCGCTACGCCATCCTCTTCGTTGACGAAATGGACGTCGTTGGTGCAAATCACTTTGATGCCGTACTTGCGGGCATATTCCATCAGTTTCGGATTGACGATCTGTTGCTTTTCGTAAGCCTCGATATTTGCATTCGGTCGGGTGGTAGGCAGACGTTGAAGTTCTAAATAGAAATCTTCACCAAACAGATTGTGATACCATCGCAGGGATTCTTCCGCTTCGTCCAGTTTTTCGGCGATAATCAGACGTGGCAATTCACCGCCCAAGCATGCGGAGCAGACAATCAACCCTTCGTGGTATTTTTCTAACTCATGTCGGTCGGTGCGCGGTTTGGAGTAAAAACCGTGCGTCCATGCGCGCGATACCAATTTAATGAGGTTGTGGTAACCGGTTAGGTTCTTCGCCAACACAATCAGGTGGTATCCGTTCTGATCTTCCTTGCCTTCGCGCAAATCCATGCTACGTCTGGCCACATACATCTCGCATCCGACAATGGGCTTGAAAGGTTCTTTGCCTTCCTGCTTCAAGGTTTTATTTTTCTTGCTTACGTAATTGAAAAACTCTTTGATGCCGAACATATTCCCATGGTCGGTGACGGCGAGTCCTTTCATTCCGTCTTTAATAGCCTTGTTGACCAGCGCAGTGATACTTGCCTGTCCGTCCAACACGGAATATTGGGTGTGTACGTGAAGGTGTACGAAGTCTTGCATATCGTCTAATTTTGTGGAAAGTAGGTCTGATAGACGGCAAAAGTACGGATAATTTCGTTACTTTGCCGGCTCCCCGCGCAAAAAAGTACGAGGTTTTTAAGTTTGAAAGTCATATCGTTTTTTCTCTTGCTTTGTTTGGCTGTGCTCGGACGGGCGCAGACGGCAGACGAACAGGTCAAGCAATATTTGGCCGAACGCCGTATCTATATGACGACGGATAATTCCATTGAACTGTTGGAAACGGGCGCGGAGAAATTCGCTGATTTGTTCGACTATATCAATCGCGCCCGACATCATATCCACCTGGAATATTTTAATTTTCGCCACGACTCCATTGCCAATTTGCTTTTTGTAAAACTGGCCGAGAAAGTGCGCGAAGGTGTGCAGGTACGCATACTTTTTGACGGTTTCGGCAACAAATCGAACAGCCGGCCACTCACTCGTCGCGATCTAAAAGGTATTCGGGGCATGGGTATTGAGATATACGAGTTTGATCCCGTTCGTTTTCCATTTATCAATCATGTCTTTCACCGCGATCATCGCAAAATCGTAGTTATTGACGGATGCGTCGGCTATATGGGCGGGATGAACGTCGCCGATTATTACATTGAAGGTCTACCAAAAATAGGGGCGTGGCACGATATGCACATGCGTATTGAAGGCAGCGCGGTATATGACCTGCAAGATATTTTCTTGCGCACATGGAATAGGGCTTCTCGTCAGTTTATCGGAGGTGAAGCCTATTATCCGATCCTCCCGCTGCCTCCTGGTGAATCGACGGTCGCGATCGTAGACAGAGAACCGCGTGTCAATCCCGATGAGATACGTGATGCGTTTATCGCCGCGTTGGACAACGCCCGAGAGACAGTGCAGATAATCAATCCTTATTTCGTGCCGACCACATCCGTGCGGCGCGCACTGAAACGCGCGGTCGATCGGGGCGTACGCCTTGAAATCATGGTGTCGGCCAAATCGGATATTTCGTTTACGCCCGATGCGGTGGCCTACATCACGCATACGCTGATGAAACGCGGCGCGCAAATTTATATCAACAACGATGGCTTTCACCACACTAAAATCATGATGGTAGACGGCACGCTTTCTTTTGTAGGCTCAGCCAATTTGAATAGCCGCAGTCTGCGCTATGACTACGAAACAAATGCCTTTATTTTCGATCAAGAGATTACACAACAACTCATTGCGCTGTTCGAACGCGAGAAAACAAACTCTACGCTAATGACCCTTGAGTATTGGAAAGAAAGAGGATTGTGGAAGAATTTTATCGGATGGTTCGCCAATCTGTTTATTCCGGTATTATAAGACATTCTTGATACTTGACTCTTCGAAATGTCTCTTTCGACCCTTACAGACATTTACATAAAATTGGGGGTGAAGGTCTGTAAACGAAACTGTGTCATCTAAAAATTATCTGAATTCATGCCTGCAAAGAGAGCTCTATTTATGATAGATGTTGGCAGTATCAACCCGGAAAAATCCGCTGACCCTAAAAAACGCCAAACCTATTTTCTAAGTTTGACGTTCTAATGTTTTATAATGCTATTTTTATAAAATCTCCAAAGTAAAGTTGTGTGCGGTGGTGGTATTATCAAATAAGACTTCTTTCTCAACACCGACCAAAGACGCTTTTAGCAGCACTTTACATGAAAAGTTATTATCGTTTTCTATTCTCAATCCATCATCAGGACATTCAAACAGTTGAGAATATAATGAGTAGTTTACTCGTGCATTCGTTCTTAATGTAGCAATATCCTTAACCTCTTTTCTTGATATAGCGTTTTGAACATTCTGTATCCATTCAACTATCACATATCTTAGATGTTTGACAATGTCAACATCCACATAAGGAATAGATTTATGCAATAAAGGTAGAATATCATTGTATTCTCGGTTTATATCATCTTTGCTTAACCCTAAAATATGCTCCCTTTCAGTATGAAATAGTTTATCTTTATTTGTGATATTCAAATAGTCTATTGAACTTGCTTTGAAATAATGCTCTAATTCTCCGTCTGGAATAATATATATATTTGCCGCTTCAATGCATTTCAGGCATTTTAGATATTTAGCTCTAATCGCGTCTACATCCAAAGGATTAGTTAGGAATAGTTTTATATTATCTCCATGTCTAAATATTGAAAGCAAGATAGCATCTTTAATTTCATTAATGTTGTCATTTTTTTTAACACACCAACCTGTCAACAAAGTTATGAGATTCTGCACATCGGGATAGGGAGATGTTTTTGCAACCAACACATCTGCAATATCTGTTAATCGACGTTCTATATCTCCAATGTTTGACGCAATGTCAGATGTTCCCAATCCCTCGTTTATAAAACATTGGGCAATATCCGCATCTTTTGAGAAAAACTCACGTAATCGACCTCTGAAAAAAGCATCATAATCGGCTATTATTCGGCAACTAATACTTAATTTCTTACATAGTTTATAAAATACTGCTAATTCCTCTTTGCCGCCAACGTCTATAACACAAGAACCGGAAGCGGCAATATTCAACCCACATTTTTCAAATAAAAGAGTAATTATTTGTTGGTCGGTATAGCCCTCAACAAACACAGGGTTCGGAGAAAAGAAGAATTGTTTATGGTGCGTATTGAAACGAGGTAAAAACCGTGTTAACACATATTTGTCTTGACTGTCCAAATCTTCATCCTGTATATATGTAGGTATTTGGTCTTTGTGGCATACAAGAATGTTCTTCAAATCATCCAAACTACGTAAATCCAAGAAATACGGAGAATGGGTTATAATAAAAAACAGCTTTTTAGAACTATCTTCTAATGGATTTCCCGCTAATTTTCTAATCTCATTCAAAAAGAATGATTGAAATTGCGGGTGTAAATGCAATTCAGGTTCGTCGAATATTATACAATTATAGCTATCATCATGCAAATATGTAAGAAGAGTTATTATTTCTTTTAAGCCATGACACTCTTCGTTTTTCAATACATATTCGCTGCCTCCGCTTATATTCTGCATTTTGGGTTTTAAATATCCACCCTCCTCAACAAGCCTTATGGTCTTGCCAAACAAGTCCGACAACAACGCTTCTATTTTTATTCTGATATCAAGACGTTCTTTTAATCTCACAAAAGCAGAGGTTGACAAGCCATATTGGTCTCCATAATTTTTGTATTTACTAAAATTTGAAATATTAAGTCCATTGCCCATTTCGTTACCTGTGAAATAATAGTATTGACTTTTTTCAAATCCAGATAGTCGTTCTGCTGTTAACAACTTTACTTTATAACTTTGATTTCGAAGTTGTTCTTTCAGCTTTTCAGAAAGAAGTGATTTTCCGGTTCCATTTGCACCTACTATGAAGTTCACGGAACTCCATTCATTTTTTTCAAATTCTCCTTGCCATATTTCAGGGAGTGATATTTTGATAGGAATATTAATCATAACAATATTATTAAATTAGACAGCAAAAGTACAAAAAGACCCGCTAAATAATAGCAGTTCTTTCGTTTATTTTATATAGATGCAATCCCATAGAACTGCTAAAATCCAATACGTAGGGGGTATTTTGTGGTATTTTCCATTCGGGATTAGGGTTTCTCAACACGCGTTCGGCTTCGTTTTAAAAATAAGCTGCTTTGATAAGATTCTTATCCGCCGCGAAAAGATATTTTCGCCTATTGATCTCTTTATCTCCAAATTAAAGATATAAATCTTCACGTTAGAGGTTTATATTTGCAGTTTGAAGATATATATCTTTAAGTTGAAGATAGAGTTCTCTCGGTCAGTAGGGATTTTATCTATTGGGCTGAGTGTTTTTAGAAAGGCGGTTGTCAATCTATTAAGGCGGCTAAACGAGCGGACTAAGCCGCCGATGAAAATTTTCTCGGCGCACAGATGAAAAAAGACAATGGATTGTCTTACTTTGCCTCAATATCGCATTCACCCGACTATGTTATGAATTATTTCCAACCCTAAGAAATACGGTTTCCGTCTGATTCTTTAGAATAATAAAGCAGGCCGCCCGAACTTCGGACGGCCTGCCTCACATACTTAAAGCACTATTGAAACAATTTTACGTGTCGTCTCTTTTTATTTAGAGCTTCGGACCGGCAGCGACCAATGCTTTTCCGGCTGCGTTGCCCGTGAACTTAGCAAAGTTCTTGATGAAACGTCCGGCCAAGTCTTTGGCTTTCTCGTCCCACTGAGCGGCGTTCGCATACGTGTCGCGCGGATCGAGGATATTCGGGTCAACGCCCGGAAGCGCAGTCGGCACCGTGAAGTCGAAGTAAGGAATCGTCTTCGTCGGGGCTTTGTCGATAGAGCCGTCCAAGATTGCATCGATAATACCGCGTGTGTCTTTGATAGAGATACGTTTGCCGGTTCCGTTCCAGCCGGTATTTACCAAGTAAGCCTTTGCGCCTGATTTGTCCATCTTCTTTACCAATTCTTCCGCATATTTGGTCGGGTGCAACGACAAGAATGCCGCACCGAAGCACGCCGAGAATGTCGGAGTCGGCTCGGTAATGCCGCGTTCCGTACCGGCTAATTTAGCGGTGAAGCCCGACAAGAAATAATATTTGGTTTGCTCTGCATTCAAGATAGATACGGGAGGCAGCACGCCGAATGCGTCAGCCGACAAGAAGATAACTTGTTTGGCAGCCGGACCTTTCGATACGGGACGTACGATGTTTTTGATGTGATCAATCGGGTAGGAGACGCGCGTATTTTCCGTTACGCTCTTGTCGCTGAAATCAATCTTGCCATTGCCGTCAACGGTTACGTTCTCCAACAAGGCATCGCGTTTGATGGCGTTGTAAATATCCGGTTCCGCTTCTTTCGACAGATTGATAACCTTTGCGTAGCAACCACCTTCAAAGTTAAATACGCCTTCATCGTCCCATCCGTGTTCGTCGTCGCCAATGAGCAGACGTTTCGGGTCGGTCGACAGCGTCGTCTTGCCCGTACCGGACAAACCGAAGAAGATAGCCGTGTTGTCGCCGTTCATATCTGTGTTGGCCGAGCAGTGCATCGAAGCCATGCCGTGCAACGGAAGCAGATAGTTCATATACGAGAACATACCTTTCTTCATTTCGCCGCCGTACCACGTATTCAGAATCACTTGAATCTTTTCGGTCAGATTGAATACAACCGCCGTTTCCGAGTTCAAGCCCAATTCTTTGTAATTTTCTACCTTAGCTTTGGAAGCGTTCATAATGACGAAATCCGGTTCGCCGAAGCTTGCCAACTCTTCCGCCGTCGGGCGAATGAACATATTCGTCACGAAGTGGGCTTGCCATGCCACTTCCATGATGAAGCGCAGTTTGAGGCGCGAGTTAAGGTTCGTTCCGCAGAATGCGTCTACTACGAACAGACGTTTGTCGGAGAGTTCTTTGGTAGCCAACGCTTTCACAGCTTGCCAGCATTTTGCGTCCACCGGTTTATTGTCGTTTTTGTATTCTTCGGAAGTCCACCACACGGTGTCTTTGCTGGTTTCGTCCATCACGAAGAACTTATCTTTGGGCGAACGGCCGGTGTAAACACCCGTCATCACGTTCACTGCACCCAGTTCCGTTACTTGGCCTTTCTCATAGCCTTCCAATCCGGGCTTCGTTTCTTCTGCGAACAGAGTTTCAAACGATGGATTGTACACAATCTCTTGTACGCCGGTAATGCCGTACTTGCTTAAATCTAAATGTGCCATTTGTTTTTGAATAAAGTATAAAGTACTAATTTTAATAAAAAGTTATCCTATCCGGTGGATTTAGCAAAACGTGTTCGCTAAACCGGCACAAAAGTAACACTTTTGTCGTTATCTGCTTTCTTCATTTATGGAAAAATTTCTCTAATTCCGGTGTTTCGCGTAGAACAGTCGAAGAATGTAAAGTCTATGTGGCAAAAGAGAGGCCGCCGGATGTGGTGGCAATAACTTACGAGGATAATGAAATAAGTTACGAGCTTATTTCAACAACTTACGATGATAATTTCCTATCAAAGCCACTCATTTTTCTGCTTGGAAGATTTGTTTTTTCGAGACCGGTCGTTATCTTTGCTCCGAGAATTTTTGTAGAAGTTTAATTCCTAACAGCATCGACAATGAAGAAGCTACTTACTCTGTTGCTCC
This sequence comes from Prevotellaceae bacterium, assembly GCA_031262265.1. GTDB lineage: Bacteria > Bacteroidota > Bacteroidia > Bacteroidales > Bacteroidaceae > JAISIB01. Next base: position 7,726 of record JAISIB010000099.1, on the reverse strand, counting down.
TGTTTGCGAGCAGCCACGCCGTCGTTTCGGCGCAACACCTGCATCACCCCTCGTCTCACGTGCACACACACGGACATCACCGACATCCTACGGATTACCGGTGCCCGTATTGCAAACCCGACTTATCGGATTTGTTCCGAACCAACCGTACGGTTCCGCTGGACGTGGTCTATTTGAAGAACGGCAGTATCCTCAAAGGCTATCTCTTGGAGGTAAAACCCGATGAAAGCGTAAAGTTGCAAACGTTGGACGAGAATATTTTCGTCTTTCGGGTGGAGGAGATCGAAAAAATCGTCAAGGAGGAATCGGATCTACGTCATCCGCGCAACAAGGTCGCGGTGAAGGGCCCCGTACGCGGTTATCGCGGATTTTATGAGTTGGGATTGTTCGGCGGAGTGGGTGCCGACGCCATCAATCATACCGAGTTGAATACGTCGCACGGCTACCAATTCAATCCGAACCTGTTCGTCGGTCTCGGCATCGGCTTGCATGTGTTTGAAAGCGAGGCGGCGTCCATTCCTCTCTATGCACATGTGCGTAGCGAGTTTGTCGATCGACGTATTACTCCCTTTGCCGACGTTCGGTTGGGATACGCTTTCGGCGATATCGAAGGATTGTATTTTTCGCCGTCGGTGGGTGTGCGTTTCGGATGGGGGCGCAAGTCGGATACCTACGTCAGTTTGGGCTATACGCTACAATGCGGCCGGTATGAGTTCTATGACTTCAATTGGTATGAGCCGCAGACCGTCACGCGTACCTTGTCGCTGAGCGGCATAGGTCTGCGGGTGGGTATGTCGTTCTAAGAGACAATCAATGGCGCAACCCCGCGTAGCCTTTCAAGATGGCTCGCGTAGCACCTACTTTCAGTTTGGAATCAATGCGGACGGGGACTCGGTTCTCGTCCGCCGTGATGAAAATCTGCATAGCATGGTCGCGGTCGGAAAAGGCGTCGTTCTCGTAGGTGGCGAGTGCCAACCTGTGACAGTTGTAGGTGCGCCCGTCGTTGGCTTCCATTTGCTCCTTGCCCTGATAGAGTAGTGCCATGTCTACCTTGTTGCGCCCCGACACACAAGCTACGGGCACCGCGTCTCCTTGCTTCATCCCATCGAAATTTAGCGTGCGGGCATAATAAATGATACTGAGCATATCGAACGTGCAACCGCCGGTAGAATAGAAAGTCGTGTCGGCGCGTACGATACCGTTGCGTATGTAGAGATTTTTGACGGCAGTGGTTCCGTTTTGATAGGTATATGTGGTGCGTTCGGTCGTATGATCGTCCCCTTCGTGAGCCGCTTTGCTGAACGTTCGCGGTACGAGGTCGCGGTCGATGTGTGCGGTCAGCGTATCGGCAATGCTGAAAAACGAATGGACGATGCCGGTAGACATAGCGGTCAGGCTCACTTGATAGCCGTCCGCTCCGCCGCCTCCCTGTGCGGCTTTCACGCTCAATCCGGCGCGGCCGGCTTTCGTGTAGAGAATGCCGTATTTGAAATACAGGTCGTAGGAAAGTTCTTCACCTGCCCGAAAGTGGCGATTATCGACCGGACATTGTGCCGACGCTGCGGCGATGGTTGCCATTAGGAACGCAACTCCCGAAATGATTCGTTTCATAGTTTTAAGTTTCGTCATTTAAAAAGAGAGCGTGACCGTGTCGGTGACGCCGGTACGCTCTCCCTTCCTTTCACGTAATTAAGAAAATCAATTTACCAATGCTTTGCGAGCTTCGCGATCGGGATCGTTTTGCACTTTGCACTCATCGTTCCAGATCATCGTAGCTCCTTGTTCGGGCGTATAAGCCGGCCATTCGGGGATGCTCGCGCAATTCGGGTCGCCGGTACGCATAAAACTCAACAACGCATCCGACATCTTGTCGGACAAGGCGCGCGGACGCTTGCCGCCGCCGGTGTGCGTCAACATCAGGTCGGTATTATGTAGCCAGAAACAGATGTCGATACAGTGGAATGCACGCATACGCGCATCGAAAAGCGGCGGCTCCCAATCGAACCATGCCAAATACACTGGTGCGCCTTGCTGATACTTATCGTCAATGGCTTGGATGACGCGGGTACGCGGGCTGACGATCATATTGACCAATTTAACCGGCTTTTCCGTCGGGAATGCCTTGGCATACGCCTCGTAGGCTGCCGTAGCATCACGTCCCATCCGTTGCGTCAAGAAGGCGATGGCTTGCGCCTTGTCCATCTTTTCCAGTTCGGCGTTGGTGCGGCTGATGGCCTGCTCGGATGTCGTCGTACAGAATATCATCGGTACGTGTGCCGACGGAGCGTCTTTGGAGGCGAAGAAGTTTCCTTTCGGTACGTGCGTACCATCGGCTACGGGCGAGAAACCTCCGCGTCTTCCGGTGGCGGCTGCTTGTTCGTTGTATGCACGCGAAGCGCGATTGGCCAATGCGTAGTATTCTTCCCACGGCATCTCTTGCAGTTTGCTTACTTCGCTCGGTTTCAGTCCGGCTTCTTTCAGGATAAACTTACCCAGCTCGGCACTTGCTTCTTGCGGAGTGGCCGACGTGCTGCTACCGCTGAGTGCCACGCCCTTGTGTACCAATCCTTTCGTCTCGGGCATTGCTACGATGGTGCACACCTTGGAGCCGCCGCCCGACTGTCCGATGACGGTCACGTTGTTCGGGTCGCCGCCGAAATTGGCGATGTTTTCATGCACCCACTGCAAAGAAGCCACAAGGTCTAACACGCCGACGTTTCCCGAGTCGGCAAATTTCGGGTCGACGCCCGATAGATCCGTAAACCCAAAGGAATTTAGTCTGTGGTTCACCGAAACGGCCACGATGTCACCGTATTTGCTGATGTTCGCGCCCATGTATCCGTCTTGCTCGATACTGTTGCCGCTGCTGAATCCACCTCCGTGGAACCACACCAGTACCGGACGCGCTTTCTTGTCGAGGCCTTGCGTCCAGACGTTTAGGTTCAGGCAATCTTCACCTACGTTGTAGTAATTCCAGTGGTCGGCAAACGTAGAATACGTATTCGGATACTTGTTAGCCATATTCTGCGGCGCGCTGGTTCCCCAGAAAACGGCGGGACGAATGCCTTCCCACGATTCCGGCTTTTGCGGCGGCATAAAACGGTTCTTTCCGGCCGTAGTGGCTCCGTAAGGGATACCGGCAAACGTGTACGTACCTTTCAGTATATACCCTTGTACTTTACCATATTGCGTCTGAGCGATCGCAATATCGTCCCCAATAAATACTTGTTGTTCGTCGGCATCGTCGGTCGTCTGCGCCGCTTTTTGTGCGCAACCCGAAAGACCCGCCAACAAGGCCACCGTCCCTATCAGGGCGAAGCCGTGTGCGAAAATTCGTGTCCTCTGTTTCATAATAATGGATTTAGTAACGAGTTAATGACGAGCAAAGATATGAATTTCCGAAACAAAAAGTTTTTTGCGGCTTAAAAAATGTAATAACAAAGGATGAAAAAGAATTATCTTACGTTCTCGTAAAAATTACTAACCCGCACGTTTACCGGAGCGTCAGTGTTTGCAAATCTTCAAACTTCCCGTTGAAAATATTTAGGTCGACAGGTTCCGGAATGCCCGGTACTTGTCCTCTGTCCGTGTGTTGCCAGAAAAGCCACGAGCCGGCATAACGTACGGACTCCACGTAGTAGTGGGCAATCCAATAAGGATAATCATCGAAGAAAGGGTCGTTCAGGTAGCGGGTGCGGAAGCGGTAGGACGCATAAAGAATCGGCTTTACGCCGTAGTGCTCTTCAATGCGCAATAGCCAGCTTTTCACGCCTCGTTGCAAGTCTGTCTTGCTGATTAGCCCTTTCTCTTCGACGTCCAGCACGGGCGGTAGGTCGCCGGGGCGCAGGTCTACGTGGCGAATGAAGTTGTCCGCTTGCATCCGGGCATCGGCGGCGGGCTTGAAGTAATGGTATGCGCCGCGCATGAAGCCGTGGAGACGGGCGTCGGCAAAGTTATTCTCAAAATTGCGGTCAGTCCAGTCGCTGCCTTCTGTCGCTTTCATGAATATGAAACGGATGGGGAACAATCCGACACGAGAGATTTCCAGCGTATCCCAATTGATATTTCCCTGATGATGGGAGATGTCGATGCCGTGTACCGTGTAGCGATGCGGCATACAAATGCCGTAGCCGGTTAGTCCGTCGCAGGAACGCCAACGGTAGGCGTAGGGGCGAATAAAAAAGTAGTAAAACGCAGTGACGAACAATGCCAGAATGAGCACCGACAGCAAATAGCGCATACTGTCCTTTCGGACTTTTTTCTGCTTACCTCGGCGAGGACTTTTCGTTCGAGGTTTTCGAGAAGTAGGTGCGACGGTTCTCACCTTGCGTGCTTTGGCGGCAGATTTGCGAGGTTGTTCGGGCATGGGTGTGCGGGTAAAAACAAAGTTGAAAGCAGGCCGGTTTCCCTGCACCGCTTTCAACTTCGTTCCTATAAAGGGTTATTTTTATTGTTGTTCCAGTTGGAGCGTCTTGGTAGGTTGGTCGCAAACCTCCGTCGGTCCAAAATATTGTATCGGTCCGGGATATACGTAATCCGTATTCGTTGCCCACGCATCGCGGTTGGCGGCGAAAGTTTTGAACGGCGTGCCGTCGAGTTTCACCAACGCTTTTTGGATTACCGGCTTCATTTCGCCGTGACGTCTCTCCATGTTCATCATCATCGTAATAGGTACGCCACCTGCGATCCATTGTTCGGCCGGCGCGGTCGTATTGCGGACAGAGGACATATAGCCGGTTTTTCCGTTGGCGATGAGCATCGCAGCCGTATAACCCAGCGAATAGCAGTAGTCGGCATCGTAGTTGGACGGGGCGGCGCAACGGCCTTCGTAACCGAAGAAGTGGTGCTGCGCAGCGAATTTGCCCACGTACTTTCCTTCTTTCTTCCATTGTTAGAGTTTGACGGAAACAATATCTGCCAAGAGTTTCTCCGTTTCGATGAGCGACACCTGTACGTTGCCGTGCGGGTCACGGTCGAGTGTCAGTTGGCGCGCCACGTCTTCGGGCAGGCTGGCGTAGATGTCGGCGTTCTCTTTGGAAAGTTTCGAGATGATATATTCGCGTTGGTGCGACTTCTTGATATGTGAGAACTCAACGGCATTCGTAGCGAGGAAGTCGTTCAATTCGGCAATCAGTCGTTTCACGGCAGGAATGAATTCGATCAATCCTTCGGGGATGAGCACCGTACCGTAATTGTCGCCCTGTGCGGCGCGAGCGGCCACGATGCCGGCTACGTAAGCGATAATGTCATCCAATGAGAGGTTGTTCGTTTCTACTTCTTCGGAAATGATACATACGTTGGGTTGCACCTGCAATGCGCATTCCAACGCGATATGGGAAGCCGAGCGTCCCATCAATTTAATAAAGTGCCAGTATTTGCGTGCCGAGTTGCAATCGCGTTGAATGTTTCCGATGACTTCGGAATAGACCTTGCAAGCCGTGTCGAAGCCGAAAGAAGTTTCTATCATTTCGTTTTTCAAATCGCCGTCGATAGTTTTCGGGCAACCGATAACCTGAACGCCGTAGTTCTTGGCGGCGTAATATTCGGCCAGCACGCAAGCGTTCGTATTAGAGTCGTCGCCGCCGATGATTACCAACGCCTTAATACCTAACTCTTTCAGAATTTCGTATCCTTTCTCGAACTGTTCGACGGTCTCCAACTTGGTACGTCCCGAACCGATGATGTCGAAACCGCCCGTATTGCGGTATTCATCGATAATGTCGCCCGTCAGCTCCATGTATTTGTGGTCTACCAATCCGCCGGGGCCTAAGATAAAACCGTAGAGCCGATTGTCGGCATTTAGTTTCTTGATACCGTCAAAAATACCGGATATGACGTTGTGTCCGCCCGGTGCTTGTCCGCCCGAGAGGATAACGCCCACGTTGAAAGCCGGTTGTGTGGCTGACGCTTCGGCTTCGACGAATTGAATGAGCGGCATTCCGTAGGTGTTGGGGAATAGTTGATGGATGGCTTCTTGGTCGGCGACGGACTGTGTCGCATTTCCTTCTTTCACTTTTACTGCGCCTTTTAAGGCCTTCGGTAGTTTGGGCTGATAGGTAGCCCGTGCGATTTGCAATGCACTTTTTGTCATTTTGTTATCTATTAAAGTATTATATCCCGTATCAAGGGAACGCACCGCCGAACCATCGGCCGCGTTTCAAGTCGCGAATATCGCTATTTTTCTGGAAGTTGCAAAATAGGGAGTGGAGGAATCTTTGAATCAACCTTTATTCAACGGGTTCGGCCATACATAAAAAACCGCCCGCCGAATAAAATCGGCAGGCGGCTCCAAATTAACCATTTCTTAGTCTATGACTAAACACAATTGAGCTATTCCTCTTCGTAATCTACGACGGTACGTTTCTGCGCTTGCATCCGTTCGTACTCTTCTTTGGAGTAAACGACAATTTTCTCGAACTCGCGCTGACCGGTACCTGCCGGAATCAAATGTCCGCAAATGACATTTTCTTTCATGCCTTCCAGACGGTCAACTTTACCGTTGATAGCTGCTTCGTTGAGTACCTTGGTGGTCTCTTGGAACGAGGCTGCCGACATGAAGCTTGATGTCTGCAATGCGGCGCGGGTGATTCCTTGCAAGATCTGCGTAGATGTAGCCGGTACGGCATCGCGTACTTGCACGGGTTTCAAGTCGCGGCGCTTCAACATACTGTTTTCATCGCGCAACTTACGTGCCGTAACGATTTGTCCGGGCTGCATATTCTGAGAATCTCCGGCGTTGAGCACCACTTTCTTGCCCCAAACGCGGTCATTCTCGTCCATAAATTCCAGTTTATCTACAACTTGTTGCTCTAAGAAACGCGTATCTCCCGGTTCGTCAATCTCTACTTTGCGCATCATTTGGCGCACGATGATTTCGAAGTGCTTATCGTTGATTTTCACACCTTGCAAGCGATACACATCTTGTACCTCGTTGACAATATATTCTTGCACAGCCGTCGGGCCTTTGATTGCCAGAATATCCGAAGGCGTAATCGCTCCGTCGGATAGCGGCGTGCCCGCACGTACGTAGTCGTTCTCTTGTACCAGAATCTGTTTGGAGAGAGCTACTAAATACTTCTTCACGTCGCCGCTTTTGGAAGTGACAATGATTTCACGATTACCGCGTTTGACTTTGCCCATCGTAATCTCACCGTCGATCTCGGACACAACAGCCGGATTGGACGGATTTCTTGCTTCGAACAACTCCGTTACACGAGGTAGACCGCCCGTAATATCACCGGCCTTGCCGACAGCTCTCGGTATCTTGACGATCACTTCGCCTGCCTGTACTTTCTGACCGTTCTCAACTACCACGTGTCCGCCTACCGGCAAGTTGTAGGAACGAATGACGTCGCCGTTCTCATCCAAGATCTGTGCCGAAGGTACTTTGGCTTTATCCTTAGATTCGATGATGACGATTTCCTGCAATCCGGTCGACTCGTCAGACTCTACCTTGTAGGTAATATTTTCGAGTACGTTTTCAAAAGCGATACGACCGGTATTTTCTGTAATGATTACCGCATTGAACGGGTCCCACTTAGCGATCAATCTGCCTTTCTCCACGATTTCTCCGTCCGTTGCGTAGAGCTTGGAACCATAGGGTATGTTGTGCGTCGAAAGTACGATTTTCGTATTAACGTCAATGAAACGGACTTCGGCTAAACGTCCTACCACAACGCGAGTTGGTTCGCCGGCTTCGTCTATAATATCAACGGTACGAAGCTCG
>JAISIB010000051.1 GCA_031262265.1 Prevotellaceae bacterium | reverse complement strand
GGATTTTAGCAAATCTATTTCCCTTTGGATTTTTTCGGTATCTCTCTTCATATCTAATGTCTTATCATAAACTTTATTATAAATCTCTGAAACTCGATTCGAGAAAATCAAATCTTTATGCCAAATTACCTGAACTGCAATCAATTCCTGATTGGTAATTAGTTCTATCTCAGGTTTCTCCGCCTGCATTTTACGTTGAGCCATTAGTAACTGTTCTAATAATCTGGCTCGATATTCAGGAGTATAGTTACCCTGATTCATCCCATCCTCACTTACGGCAACTTGTCCGTTTCTTCGTGTAGGGAGCCTATTCTCTGATACATTTCTCTCATCGAACATGCTTGTGCGTAGAGTAAGTAAAGGCTGTAACCATGTTTGTCCTTTAGCGACTTGGGCTGTTAGTGATTTATCTTCTTTTACAACCGTACATGTCCAGCACCCGAATCGGCTTTGCCCACAAGAGCTATGGCTCTTATCTGTAACCATAGTCGGACATTCATAATCATCGGCACTTGCATCAAAGTATATCTGAAACAATTTAGAATTATCTGCTCCCCAAGGAGAACTCATAGTGTTAATGATATACCAGACTTCTTCTAAATACAGATCTTTTATTGGAGAATAAACAAAGGTATTGGGATGATGAGGATGTTTGGTTAAACGCTTGCCTCTTATCTCATGCTTTTTTATAGACCTCGCCCTTGTTGCACTTTCGGAGCTTCTTGTACCAATTAGAATTATAGCCTCTCCATTTTCTGCAACTTGTTCTATAATAAACCTTGAAGTTGGTTTAATCTTCATCTTATCAGTACACCAACGAAATGCATTATTCGGAACCGGATACCCACGCCCAACCACATTCACCCAAAAGGTATCTTCTAAGCGCGGTATTGTATTTTCGACAAAAACGGGTAAACCCTGTTCCACAGCCGAATTTGCGATCTTCTTCAACACTTCACCTACATAATCCTGAATAACAGGATTCTCGACCAACGTATCATTGCAAACAACATGAATGGATCGTTTCCTCTTATCTGCAGATATCTCTGTTAATGCATACCAGACTAATTGTAACAGCACAGTAGAATCTTTACCTCCACTAAAACCAATTATCCAAGGTCGTAGCGAGTCCTCAATCAAGTACTGATCCTTTAACTCCGATATTATATGTTTTATCCGTTGAGACATATTGTTTGAATTTCATTGTTTGATTTGAATATCTTGCTTTTTCTGATTTCGTTTTCATCAAGTTAGCAACCTCCCTATTTTATCTGCAAAAATAGTATAAAAAAGTCATCTGAGAATAAGTAAGGTAGAATTATTTCTAATTGTCACGTTTTGATCCGTTCAAAACATATTGACTATAACACCACTTACCGCCATTTTCAGTGCTACAAGCTGCCACAGGATTGAAAACCACTTAATTGTTTCCCTGTTAATTTAGTGGGCAATACAGCCAAAGTATGCACTGAAAATCGGATAATACGCAATAATTTACGACATCAAACCGCGAGATTTAGCCGGAAATTCGGGCATGGCACCGCTCTGTGTATAAACAAACGCGGAGACCTCTACGGCAAGCTTATGCGCGCCGAAGATAGCATCGCCAATTCTCAACTTTTATCAAAACTTGCAAAAAATGCAAGTTTTGATAAAATTAGTCGTACTTTCGGCACTATGAGAAATATGTGGAACGCAGGAAAATATCACGCAACAATTACAATTCAATCATACAACGATTACTGCCATAACGGCTCATTTTGCCAGTCATCTGGGAATCCCATTGCGCGAGTATCAATCATTGGATACTCTGCCAGTAGTGATTTCAACTTCTGCGTAAACGTATTGTTAGGAGATACCGTAAAGAGCAAATATTTGATTATGCAGATACGAAAATACACACGCCTCATATTGGTCTGAAAACTTATCCACGGATGCATAGGTTCTTTGAGCATATGGGAAACCATTAGGATTTCTTTATTCCATACTCGTGCATGATGTCCACATAGATTACGCAAGTTTGATAGAAGCAATATCCAAGATGCAAAAACAGGCATTGGAGTACCAAAATGCAAAGCAATCTTTTTCTTCAAACTCTTACGGTAAAAGTTGTTATATAAGTTATATAACACTCCCAATGGAATAATCTCCGCAATCATCCACGATGGAGGATAGGGATTAGAGTACTTCTCTCGAAAATGAATGATAAACTCTTCTCTGGTTTTCTCCAATTCGGATTTAATCAATGTAAGCGTTTTAGCGAATATCTGCTCGTTGTTAAAGTAAGTAGGATTTGTCATCCAGAACACATCGCCTAATTCCAGACTTATTATATTACATAAAGCACTACGGATAGCAACCTCAATCTTTTCAATCTCATTGAACAGCAGCAGACGTAGTTTGCGGTCGAAACGATACATATCAAGTGCCATACTAAACGTGATACCATCTTTATAACGATGCTCTTCCTTTGGTTCTTTTAAAAGCGGATGGAAATAGGCACTTAGGCGGAAGTAGCCAATATTGGTAAGATAGTCTATTGCTTTCTCTTCATTCAAAATAAACATTCCTCTACTTCGTAGTAGTGGTATAAGATCACAAGGGGAAGTAGCTGTCTTAATATAGTTGAGTTTCATGAGGTGTAAAAATAAAACGACCCGCCTAATTTAAGCATTGTGAAGAGGCTCGGCGGGTACTGGTGATGCAAAGGTACGACAATGTTTCTAATCTCTATACAATTTTAATAGATTATTCTTTTGAAACTATTATAAGCGACCAAAATCAGGGCACTATACAATAATTTACGACATCAAACCGCGAAATTTAGCCGGCAATTCAGGCATGGCGCCGCTCTGCGTACAAACGAACGCGGAGACTTCTACGGCAAGTTTGTGCGCGTCGGAGATCGCATTGCCACGCAGGATGGCAGCGGTAAAAGCCGCCGTGAACGAATCACCCGCCCCAACGGTGTCGGCCACCGTTACCTTCGGCGTCTCCTGAAACGAAATAATCCCCGGCGTAAAGACGTAGCTCCCGTTGGTTCCGCACGTAAGTATGAGCATTTTCAAGCGGTATTCAGCCAATATCGTCTGACACTTTTCCTGTAAGTCAATACCCGGATAATCAAACATACGGCTGATAGTCACCAATTCTTCGTCGTTAATTTTCAGGATATTGCAGCGGCGCATCGAATCGCACAAGACTTCCTTCGTATAAAAGCTCTGTCGTAGATTTATATCAAAGATTTTCAGGCGATCTTCGTCATCGGGCATGAGATCCAAGAAGCGACATATCGACGAGCGGCTCACTGCGCTACGTTGCGCCAACGACCCGAAACAGACGGCACGCGTCCGCTGCGCCAACTGCCGTAAATGTTCGTCAAACGGAATATTGTCCCATGCCACCCCTTCTTTGATTTCATAAAAAGGTACGCCACACGCATCAAGCGTCACTTGCACCGTACCCGTAGGAAAGGGCACGCGGGCGATTTGAGAGCATAATCCTTTGTTTGCAAACACGCTGAGAATCTCATCGCCGGCGGCATCGTTGCCAACCGCACTGACGACGCAACTGTCGAAGCCAAATTGAGACACATGGTATGCAAAGTTAGCCGGAGCACCGCCTATCTTTTTCCCTTCGGGGAGCACGTCCCACAGTGCCTCGCCCATACCTACAATCATATCGCTCATGATTTTTTATTTATTGATTCTGATTCGCGGTAGATAAGTGAACAAATAGATGACGCCAATCGTCATAACGGCTACTGCCCCGATTTGTCCGATAGCATCACTTGCCACACCCATGGCAAGCGGGAATACGGTGCCTCCGAACAAGCCCATAATCATCAAGCCCGATACTTCGTTGCGCTTATGCGGCATAGCCAACATGGCCTGCGCAAATATAATCGGGAAAATATTCGAGTTGCCAAAACCAATCAAAGCAATGCATACATATATCAATGCTTTATCATGGAAAAAGAACAAACCGACCATAGCCGCCAACATACAGGCTACACTGATAGCGAAAAACGTACGCGGTGACAAATGCCGCAAGATAACCGAACCGAGTAAGCAACCGAGCGTACGGAAAATGAAATATAAGCTCGTAGCAAACGCCGCAGCGTCCAGCGACATATCCAAACGTTCTATTAAGATCTTGGGAGCCGTAGTATTCGTACCTACATCAATACCGACATGGCACATAATTCCTATGAAGGATAGCAAAATAAATGGCTTCCCCAACAACGCCAAGCACTCTTTGAAAGTGGATGGCTGCCCGTCTTCTTTCGCTTCTTTAATCGTTGTGCCGCTTAGCCACAGGATAGCGAGCACAGCAATAATCATATAAACGGGGAAAAGCACGCGCCAACCCATTCCGAATTCGGGAATGGACTGCGTTGCTCCCCACATGGCAATATACGGTGCCAAAAAAGAAGCAATCGCTTTCACGAACTGACCGAACGTAAGTGAACTTGCCAGTTGCTCGCCGCGCACGATATTTGACAGGAGTGGATTGAGCGAAGTCTGCATCAATGCATTGCCAATACCCAATAAAGAGAACGAAAGCAACATCAACGTGTAGCTATCCCCGAACACGGGAAGAAGCAGGGAGACCGCCGTTACGATCAAACTCAACAGAACGGTGTTCCGCTGCCCGATACGGTTCATCAGCATGCCCGTCGGCACCGAAAAGATCAGAAACCAGAAGAAAACGAGGGACGGAAAAATATTAGCTTGCGAATCGGTTAGCCCTAAATCGGCCTTTACATAATTAGACGCTATACCCACAAGATCCACAAAGCCCATGGCAAAGAAACAAAGCATCAAAGGAAGCAGTTTCGTCATGGCGGATGATTGCGGTTGACTGGAATTGTGCATGGAGATTGATTTTTGAAAAATTATAGACTAAGTTGATAAATAGCAAAATCAGCAATACGACAGCCACCGCTTTCCGTATGGAAAGTAAGCGTATTGTACGGCTCGGCGGGAAAGACTTTACGGAAAGCGATGCCATCACTCTTTGTTCTGCCCATATACTTTATGTATTTTTTAGGATTCAAGTGCAAAAATACAAAGAAATTAAATAAGAATTGGAATGAAATCCAAAAACAGCACAAAAAGTCGTGCGTATGTGGCGTACGGGTTACCCCGTCTATTTCTTCGACGGGAGGTTGTCGATGAACTTATCAAAGTCGCTATTCCTCTGTCCAATTTGCTTCTGATGGAACTTGTCATACTCCTGCTGTGCTATTTGCATAGCCAGCTCATGGCTTACTCGACCGGCATCCAACAGAATCTCTCTACCGTTCAAAGTGAGGAAACCATGCAGCTTATCTATCCAATCTTTCATGTGCATCGGAATGCGACGCATAGCCTGACGTGCCACGCCAAGTGGTCAATCCCATGTTGTGCTTGGTACTATCGGCTCGTTCGGCGATTAGCTCGGCAGCCGTAAGTCCGGAAATAGCCCAGTGCAGATTT
>JAISIB010000044.1 GCA_031262265.1 Prevotellaceae bacterium | reverse complement strand
CAACCGAAATCCTGAATGCGGACGGACTGTCCGTCGTAGAGCATGGTGCGTACGACCTCCACGAAATTGGTCAACACGTTTTGTATGTCTCCGTAGGAGAGCGAGCTGCGCTCTTTCATGCGGTGTGCGACTTCGGGCAGCGTCAGATGGTTTCCCATCGTGACGGTTTGCGGATAGATTTTACCTGCCTCTGTGGGTTGCTGAGGATTTCTTTTACTCACTTTCTTGAATGCGATTGCCATAATTGTTTTGTTTTTGTGTACGGAGGCCTGTTTATTTATTATGCTCCGTACGGGTTCATACTCATGCGTTGTTCGTAATCGATTACGGGTGCAAAAGTATGTCGACGGCCGTACCCCGATGCAGGTTAAGGAAGGTTACGGCAGGTTAGGGAAGTTTTTAAGTGATTATTTAACGTATATAAACGATTTTCGCCTTTTCTAAGGGAACGATCGCCCAATGTGGGGAAAATATCTCACTCGCTTGTTTAAATAACAAAGCCGCTCGTTTAAACAACTAACTCGCTAAATTTCCTCACAAAGCCACTCGTTGAAACAGGCGTACGAGGTCTCTCATCCTCGGCGATGGAAAGGGGAGGCAGATTGTCGAGTATTTCTTTTTCTTATTTCTTTTCCTTACTTTTGTCGCATGGAAGAAGATTTTGATATACGTAACGAACGATTGTCGCCCCGCGAACGCGAATTTGAGAACGCCTTGCGGCCATTGACGTTTGCCGATTTCAACGGGCAAGAGAAAATCGTCGACAATTTGCGTATCTTCGTGAAAGCTGCCCGTTTGCGCGCAGAAGCATTAGACCACGTATTACTACACGGTCCTCCCGGATTGGGAAAAACGACGCTCTCTACCATCATTGCCAATGAGTTGGGCGTCGGATTCAAGTTGACGTCCGGACCGGTGCTTGACAAACCCGGCGATCTGGCGGGCATTCTGACCTCACTCGAACCGAACGATGTGCTATTCATTGATGAAATTCACCGTTTGTCCCCTGTCGTGGAAGAATACCTGTATTCGGCGATGGAAGATTACCGCATTGACATCATGATTGACAAAGGTCCGTCGGCGCGCAGCATTCAAATTGATCTAAGTCCCTTTACGCTGGTCGGCGCAACCACTCGTAGTGGTCTTTTGACAGCACCTTTGCGTGCGCGCTTCGGCATCAATTTGCATTTGGAATACTACGAAAATGACGTACTGACTACCATTATTCGCCGATCTGCCAAGCTACTGAACGTACCCGTGTCTCTACCGGCAGCCACAGAGATTGCTTCGCGCAGTCGCGGCACGCCCCGTATCGCCAATGCTTTGCTACGCCGCGTACGCGACTTCGCCCAAGTAAAAGGTTCGGGTAGTATTGATATGGAAATCGCTCTCTATGCGCTCGAAGCACTGAATATTGATAAGTACGGACTGGATGAAATCGATAACAAGATACTCTGTACGCTTATCGACAAGTTCAAAGGAGGCCCGGTAGGCATCAGCACCATCGCTACGGCTTTGGGAGAAGACGCAGGCACTATCGAAGAAGTATATGAACCTTTCCTCATCAAAGAAGGCTTCTTGAAACGCACGCCCCGCGGTCGCGAAGTGACGGAATTGGCCTATAAACATTTGGGACGCGACTTATATAGTCGCAACAGACAGGCGGATTTATTCTACTAACCCCTCAATCGCAGCAGTAGCGTGGCAACCCTCAAATCCTTAGCCAAAGATACGGCTATTTATGGCATGAGTAGCATCGTGGGCAAGTTCTTAAATTACTTGCTCGTGCCGCTTTATACGGTATCCTTCTCGGTGGAATCAGGAGGATACGGTGATGTCACGAATATCTACGCGATTGTCGCATTACTTCAAGTATTATTGATCTACGGCATGGAGACCGGTTTCTTTCGCTTCGTCAATAAACGCGACGAGAACGAACAAATAGTTTACTCTTCCATACTCATATCCGTAGGTTCTACCTCGTTATTGTTCGTAGCCCTTTGTCTCTTATTTCTTTCGCCCATTTCATCGGCATTAGGTTACGCAACGCATCCCGAATATATAGGCATCATGGCAGCAGTAGTGGCGATGGATGCGTTCCAAAGCATTCCGTTCGCTTACCTGCGGCATAAAAAACGCCCGATCAAGTTCGCGAGCATCAAATTATTCTCTATCGTATTCGGCATCGGATTAAATCTTTTCTTTCTTCTCCTTTGTCCGTGGCTAACGAAGCATACCGACATGATGACTTGGTATCGTCCGGAGTACGGCGTAGGCTATGTATTCATTGCCAACTTCATTACATCATTTGTACAGTTCTTCTTTTTCATCCCCGAGTTGCGCGGTTTCCGATGGAAGTATGATGCGGAACTTATGAAGCGTATCTTTCGCTATTCTTTCCCTCTTCTAATACTCGGCGTCGTAGGTATTTTGAACCAAACGGTGGATAAAATTCTTTTCCCTTTTCTCTACGACAAAGATCAGGCGATGGTGCAATTAGGTATCTATGGCGCGGCCACTAAGATAGCGATGGTAATGGCCATGTGTACGCAAGCGTTTCGCTACGCTTACGAGCCGTTTGTTTTTGGCAGTCACAAAGAAGAAGGAGACCATCGCCCCGTCTACGCACGTGCCATGAAATTTTTCGTAATCTTTTCGTTGTTAGGCTTTCTGGCCGTGATATTCTATTTAGATATACTACGTTACATCATAGCACCTGATTATTGGGAAGGATTAAAGGTTGTGCCTATCGTCATGGGGGCGGAAATTTTCATGGGCGTCTATTTTAATCTTTCTTTCTGGTATAAATTGATTGATCAGACTAAGTGGGGTGCCTATTTCTCCCTGATTGGTTGTGCGATCATCGTCGGATTAAATATTTGGTTAGTACCGCGCTACGGATATATGGCTTGCGCGTGGGCAGGACTAACGGGCTACGCCGTCATCACGTTGCTTTCTTTTGTCATCGGACAGCGCAAATATCCGATATGCTACGAACTAAAAAACATGGGTGCCTATCTACTTCTGGCCACCGTATTGTTTCTGCTCGCTAGACTCTGGGTGCCCGGCAGTTTATTCCTTCGTTTGGCCTACCGCACCTGTCTGCTGATTATTTTTCTCCTTTTCATCGTCAAGAGAGACTTCCCCGAGTGGAAATCTTATGTGCATAAATAGATTTCCGCGTACGTCGTCAATCCACATACCTCGCACAGAATCGCCGGATACGGGCGGAAAATTCTTCGGGAGCGACGATGTGGTTTTTAGCGTGCTTGGCGCCGGGAACAATCCATAGTTCCTTTTCCGTAGGAGCTGCGTCGTACAATTCATATACCATCCATGTGGGATTATAATCGTCAGCGTCGCCATGAATAAACAAGATCGGGACGCGCGCCTGACGGACTTGTGCTGTTACATCTCCCTCATCAAATGCGTAGCCTGCCAGCCATTTGCTTTCCCAACTCGCTACGTATAACAACGGAAAAGGCGGAAGCCCAAACATCTGGTGCAACTGATACGCAAACTCATCGAAAACGGAATTATAACCGCAGTCGTCCACCACACAACGTACCTGCGGAGGAAGATCGGCGCGACCGCTCATCATAAGTACCGTTGCCCCACCCATAGATTGGCCGTGTAGAACGATTTCCAACGAATCATTTTGCCGAAGCAACGTATCTATCCACTGAACATAGTCGCGACTATCCAGCACGCCCATACCTATATATTTTCCCTCACTCGCTCCGTGTGCCCGATTATCGGCCATAAAAACATGATACCCTTCATCGTAATAAACGGGAGCAGCCTCCGCAATATGTTCGACCGAAGACTGATAGCCATGTACGAGGATAGCTAACTTTTTAGAGGATGCGTTCGATGCCGGAAAGTAATAACCGGTCAGTTTCAAGCCGTCGACTCTACGAATCGTCAACGTATCATGCACGTGGCTACTCATCCATCGCGCACCGAACGAAGTATTTTCACGTACGGTAGTTTCCGGCCGGACTAAGGCAAAGTCTACTAAGTAGAGACCGCCGGCCAGATTAAGCAAAATAAGAACCAGACAACTTATTAACGCAATTTTCAGCCATTTGTGGCCTCGTTTTTGTCGTTTCTGTGAGTGTATCGTTCGCATAGCCGTTTCTACGTTTTATATGCGGCTTTGAAAAATAATTTTCATACCGTGATATTTCAATAACTAACCTCGTTATTTCACCAACAAGGTATATTTTGGGCAAAAGTACGACAGTTCTTGAAATTATCACGTATTTTTGCGCAAACTCTTTGAGGATGAAGAAAGGAATCATGCTATGTCTACTCTCCTTGTGCACGCTCGCGATTTCCGCCGACGAAGGCATGTGGATGATAGGCAATCTGAACAAGAAAACACACCAAGCGTTGAAGCACGCAGGGTTGGAGCTACCGATGAAGCGGCTATATAATCCGAAGAAACCCGCTCTGGCCAATGCGATAGTCAGTTTCGGTGGCTTTTGTACGGGCGTCGTGGTGAGTAGCGACGGACTTGTGTTCACCAATCACCATTGCGGTTTCGACGCCATACAGCAACATAGTACGATGGAACACGACTATCTGACGGACGGCTTTATCGCGCGCAACCGCGAAGAAGAGTTACCCAATCCGGAACTATACGTACGGTTCCTATTGCGGTCGGAAAATGTGACACGTCGCGTCCTTGCTTGCCTTTCCGACACGATGGATGAAAATAGTCGGCAGCTGGCTGTCGATTCAATCAGTAGAATTATACAGCAAGAAGTATCTGCGAAAGACAGCACCGTAGCTGCGGTTGTGGACGCCTATTATGCCGGCAACGAGTACTGGTTGTCCGTGTATCGAGATTATGAAGATATTCGCCTCGTCTTTGCACCTCCTTCTTCTATCGGTAAGTTTGGTTGGGATACCGACAATTGGATGTGGCCGCGCCATACCGGAGATTTTAGCGTCTTCCGTATCTACGCCGACAAGAACAATCGCCCCGCCGAATATTCACCGGACAACGTACCCTATCATCCTACCTACGTAGCACCGATCTCCCTTGAAGGATACGCGGAAGGCGACTTTAGTATGACACTCGGCTATCCCGGTGCAACGGAGCGGTATCTTTCTTCATTCGGCATTGAGGAAATGATGATTACACAGAACCAAGCGATGATTGACATACGAGGAATTAAGCAGGAGATATGGAAGCAAGCCATGAATGCTCGTCCGAAAATAGCCATAAGCTATGCGTCGAAATACGATGAAAGCTCGAACTATTGGAAGAATAGTATCGGCGTCAACGAAGCTATAAGCAAACTGCATATATTGGAGCGTAAACGTGAAATGGAACGTAGCTTGCAGCGATGGATCGGGCAAGAAAAGGGAAGCAGCTCGTTACTGCATCTACTGACCGACTTGGAACTGAACTATAAAGAACGTCGCGAACCTGCTCGGGCACGCGCTTATTTCGAGGAAGCCTTTCTAAATGCGCCCGAACTCATACAGTTAGCCTATCAACTATTGAACTTCGACTACGATGCCCCGAAAGAAATCGTACAAGCTGCGTATGAACGTATCACAACTCAGTTAGATAATTTCGACGAGACCGTAGATAAGCAAGTTTTCGTAGCTATGTTACGCGAATATCGCGGTCAGGTAGCACCCGAATATTTGCCCCAATTTTATCAAGTAATAGCGGATTCATGCGGAGGCAACGAGCAAATGTTCGCCGACTCTATCTATCGTACAACAGCCGTGACGCATATTGCCACATTGGATAAGGTGGTTCGACAAGACAGCACGTTTGTTATCATAGACGACCCGGCTGTTTCCATTGTCTTAGACCTGCTTGTCACCTACATTGATTTTATGCAACGCACCAACGAAGTGGACGAGCACATCGAGCGAGATGAGCGTCGTTACAACGCCGCGATTAGACAAATGAACGACGAGCGCAACTATTATCCCGACGCTAACTTCACGATGCGACTCAGTTTTGGTACGGTGGGAGGATATGCTCCGAACGACGGAGTGGAATATCGCTTTTTCACTACTACCGAAGGAATCGCCGAAAAGGTGCGCGCACACGTAGGAGATAGAGATTTTACCGTACAACCCGCCTTGTTGGATTTACTGATGAGCCACGACAACTACGGACGTTACGCCAATGATTCCGGCGGTATGAACGTATGCTTTATCACTAACAATGACATCACAGGCGGCAATTCCGGTAGCCCCATGTTTAATGCGCGCGGAGAATTGATAGGGCTGGCGTTCGACGGGAACTGGGAAGCGATGAGTAGCGACTTGATCTATGAGCCGCGCTACCAGCGATGCATCGGCGTGGACGTACGTTATGTACTGTTCCTTATAGAGAAAATGGGACAAGCGAATGCGCTCATTCAAGAGCTGACCATTCGATGAAAAGGAGCTAAATAGACTTTCCATGAAGATAGTCGTAGACGAAAATATCCCTTATATCCGAACAGCTCTTGAACGTATCTCCGACCAAGTAGCGTATATCAACGGAAAAAGTTTCAGCCCGCAAATCATTCGCGACGCCGATGCGCTGATCATTCGCACGTTGACTCGCTGCAACCGCGCCTTACTGGAAGGTAGCCGAGTACAGTTTATCGCAACGGCTACCATCGGTTATGACCATATCGACATAGACTATTGCAAGGAAGCCGGTATCTCGTGGACTAACTGCCCTGGTTGCAACGCGTCTTCGGTT
Source organism: Prevotellaceae bacterium (assembly GCA_031262265.1). Lineage (GTDB taxonomy): Bacteria > Bacteroidota > Bacteroidia > Bacteroidales > Bacteroidaceae > JAISIB01. The sequence continues at coordinate 1,510 of JAISIB010000044.1, read as the reverse complement.
GCGCAATACGTCGAATCGACGCTCTTATTGGAAGCACGCCGGCGCAAACAACCGCTCAGCCGGTTGACGATGGGCGTCATCGGCGTTGGACATGTAGGGAGCAAAGTCGCCGATGTGGCACGGCACTACGGCATGCACGTACGGCTATGCGATCCTCCGCGCGCCGAATCCGAAGGGGCGGCAGCCTTCACGGATATAGAAACGGTAGCTGCCGAAAGCGACATCATCAGCCTGCATGTACCGCTGACATACACGGGTAAGTACGCTACCCATCACTTGGCGAACCAGGCACTATTCGTCCGTTGCACGCGCAAACCTCTATTTATAAATACCTCGCGCGGCGAGGTGGCCGACACGCAAGCTATTCTCCACGCACTCGATAGCGGACAAATCGGCGAAGCGGCCATTGACGTTTGGGAGCACGAGCCGACCATCAATCGGGAACTATTATCCAAAGCTTGGATTGCCACGCCCCATATCGCAGGCTATTCTGCCGACGGCAAAGCCAATGCCACTCGCATGTCGCTCGAATCCTTGTGCCGACACTTCCGGATTTCAACGGATTTCCAAATCCTCCCTCCCGAACCGGCTTCGCCGATTATACGCGCTGCCTCCGAAACCGACGCATTGCTGAGCATTTACAATCCGATGACCGATAGCGAACGATTAAAAAGTCAGCCGGAGGATTTTGAATCCCTGCGCGCAAACTATCCTCTGCGGCGGGAAAAAACAGCATACGTTTTCCGCTAAAATAACTTCCTTTCTTATTCATTTTTCGCCGTATGTTATCGAAATAACTGACCGCGAAAATATTTTTTCTTCCTTTCTTATTCTTTTCCCCCCATTTCATCGGGCAAAAACCACCTAATCTCGTTCCAAAAACACCCGAATACAGACCGATGTCTGATTCTACCCTAAACTGCGATAATACGGCGGTCAACCTACCGGCGCACCCAAACTACTTTTGCAAAGTCGAAAGACAAAAACCAATTACAAAAGTTTCGATTCAAACCAATTATTTCAAAAAACCGATTACTAACAAACTAATTACAAAAGTCATGAACGCAACTGTAGATTTTGGAAAAGAACTGATGAACGTGCAAACCGAATTGTATCGGTTCGCCATCAAATTGACCGCTGACCGGGAAGAAGCTAACGACTTGGTTCAGGAAACCGCACTCAGAGTATTGGAAAGTACCGACAAGTTTACCGCAGGTACCAACTTCAAAGGCTGGGTGTGCACAGTCATGCATCATCTTTTCGTCAACAACTATCGTCGCATCGTACGTGAACAAACGTACATTGACCCCACCGAAAACGCAGCGTTCCTGAACCAATCGCAAGAATCGGGCTTCACAACCGCAGACGGAGCACTCGACTTGAAAGAAATGCACCGCATCGTAAACGCACTCCCCGATGATTTTCGCAAACCTTTCACCATGTTCGCAGCAGGATTCAAGTATCGCGAAATTTGCGACCAACTGAATATGCCCATGGGCACCGTTAAAAG
>JAISIB010000021.1 GCA_031262265.1 Prevotellaceae bacterium | reverse complement strand
GGGCGATGCATTCTTCACGCGCTCATTCAAATAAGTCAGTCGTTGCCGTTCTTCGCGAAAACGATTAGTCACCGATGTGCGCATGAGTTGCCGCGCGGCGCGTAACGTATAGCGCGCATCCCCGAATCTACGAGCCAATACTGCCGGCAAACGCTTCGTTAACGAGGACAACTTGTATTTTTCTGATTGAAGACGAGCATCAACGCTTGCGATCAGGCGATCAGCCAAGCTATCCAAGGCCTGCGCAGCCTCGTCCATTCGCTCAATGAGGAAGCCGGCCGCAGCCGTCGGCGTCTTTACGCGCGTATGTGCGACCAAATCCAGCACAGTATCGTCGCGCTCGTGTCCGATACCCGTGATAATCGGCAACGGAAACTGCGCGCAGGCCGCCGCCAGCATGTAACTGTCAAATGCCGCCAAGTCGGACGTAGCTCCTCCGCCGCGTATGATAACGACCACGTCGAATGCATCTGCCTCCCGCTTCATGACGGCATCCAATGCAGCCAATAAAGATTCTTCCGTACGGTCTCCTTGCATCACGGCAGGAAACAATTCGACGCAGAAGCGATAGCCCTGCGCATTACGTACGAGCTGATCGCAAAAATCGCCGTATCCCGCTGCGGTGGCAGAGGAGATCACGGCGATACGTTGCGGAAGTAGCGGCATTTCCAACTCTTTGTTCAGCGTGAGTACGCCTTCTTCTTCCAATTTGCGAAGAATCTCTCGGCGGCGTTGAGCCAGATCCCCCAACGTATAGGTAGGATCTATGTCGTACACCGTCAGCGTCAGTCCATACAACTCATGATATTCTACTTTGACCAATACCTGCACTTTGATTCCCGAAGCGAACGCGTGTCCCGTCGCTTGCTCGAAATGCGGACGTAGTAAGGTATAGACATTGCGCCAAATGGTCGCTCGCGCACGGGCTACCAACGCATTGCTACGAAGGTCTTTCTGTATAAACTCCAAGTAGCAATGCCCATTGGACGCCGCGTGTACGTCGCTCGTCTCGGCCTGAATCCAAAAAGTATCGGGCAATGTGAGCGAAATAGTCTGCTTCACGATTGAATTTAGCTCCAATAGTGAAAGCGGACGGTCGACTCTAATCATTTCGTTTCCGTTTCGTAGGCTTTCCAGAGGTCGGGAATTCCCCAACCGTAGACGTTATCCGGCCATTCGGCTCTGTCGCCGCTCTGACGAACCAGCTCTATGATCTGCGAAGCGTTCTTATACGGCAAAGCCTGCCACAAACAAGCCACCATGCCGCACATAATCGGCGAAGCGAAAGAGGTACCGTTCGCCATCGTATGCTCGCCTTTCGTACTAATCACGTCGGACATCATTCCGACCGCTACCACGTCCGGTTTGATACGCCCATCGGCCGTAGTTCCTATGGAAGAAAACGAAGCCAATTGCCCGTTCTTACCGATAGCTCCCACCGTGAGTATATTATCGGCGTCGCCCGGCGAAGTAATCTTCTTCCAAGAACCGCCACCTGCATTTCCGGCACTGGCTACCAATATAATTCCTTTTGCGGCCAACTGCCCGGCTTGACGCGATGAAAGCGCATACTTACCTGTCAAGTTACGCAACTCATAATCCACGTGCTCGCCATCATAATCATAGTAGCCCAACGAAGTGTTGATCACGTCTACACCTACGCTATCCGCGTATTCCACAGCTCGTGCCCAATAATCTTCTTCTACGGGCTGCTCGGAAGCACCGTCTTCCGAACGCAACAACCAAAAGGAAGCCTCAGGCGCAGTACCTACCATAAAGTTCGGTTTGTTCATCCCGATACAAGAAAGTACCATCATACCGTGCGATTGTTCGTCGCAAACGTCAGCACCCGGGTTCACGAAGTCGCGCGTACCGAGAATGCGGATATTATCCATTGCTTCCATGCGGTCGGCGTTGTGGAAACCGCCGTCAATAACGGCAATCACCATGCCTGCCCCTTTGAATCCGGCATCATGTAGCTTTTCAACTTTACTCATCGCTATTTGTTTGTAGCCATGCCCGTAGTAGTTATCCACCGTATCCATTTTATTCGTGAGCGAATCCCGTTTTAGCGGGCGCGGCTCCTTAGCGGGCTTACGCCAAACCAATTTTGTCTCCGTCACAAAGGGAAGAGCCGCAATACGCTCAATCACTGCCTTGTCATTCGTTGAGACTAACACCACATTGTCCCATTTTACTGCGTGTATGATACGCGCTCCGGCTTTTTGAATGCCGTCTAAATATACGTCACTCACCGGTAAATCCGTTTCGTCCATAGCCAGTCCTTGCTGCAACCTTCGTAAGACGGCGCGCTCGGAAAGAAATGCCTGCGGGTGTTCCAACGAATAACGCGTGCCTTGTTTGTCTTTCAAATAGACACGATACTTAAGAGAATCCGTCTCTTGTGCGTGAGCGGCGATAGTCAGAACGACGGCAGCCGCCAAAAATAAAAACGTCCGTTTCATTTGTTGTTAAATTTGATTGCGCAAATATAGTTATCTTTGCGGCATAAAAATATCTATATGAACAAAATTACAAAACTCTTCGGTATTCAATATCCCATTGTTCAGGGCGGAATGGCCTGGTGTAGCGGCTGGAAATTGGCAGCTGCCGTCAGCAACGCAGGCGGTCTGGGCTTGTTGAGCGCAGGTTCGATGACGCCGGAATTACTGCGTGAACACATTCGCAAGTGTCGTGCGGCGACTACAAAACCCTTTGGCGTGAACGTACCACTTATGAAGCCGGACATAGAAAGTCTGATGCAAGTAATCGTTGATGAAGAAATAAAAATCGTATTCACTTCGGCAGGAAACCCAAAAACGTGGACGCCACGCTTGAAAGCGTTAGGTATGACCGTCGCACACGTGGTAAGTAGTTCTAAGTTCGCTCGTAAATGCGAGGAGGCAGGCGTTGACGCCATCGTTGCCGAAGGATTTGAAGCCGGCGGGCATAACGGGCGCGAAGAAACGACGACGCTCTGTCTCGTTCCGGCCGTACGCCGTGCCACTTCTTTGCCGTTAATCGCCGCAGGCGGTATCGGGACAGGCGAAGCGTGGGTGGCCGTACAGGCATTGGGTGCGGAAGGTATTCAGGTGGGGACGCGCTTCGCACTGGCTACCGAGAGTTCGGCGCATCCGGATTTCAAACAGCTTTGCCTCAGTCTGAACGAAGGAGACACGAAGCTGCTCTTAAAAAAACTATCGCCCACAAGGTTAGTAAAAGGCGGATTCTGCACTTCCATAGAAGATATGGAGGCACGCGGTGCCTCGAAAGAAGAATTGTTGGAGTTCATCGGCGTAGGTCGTGCCCGCCGCGGCATGTTGGAAGGAGACGTCGAGACAGGTGAACTGGAAATGGGGCAAGTGGCAGCTTTGTTCCGCGAAGAACAAACGGCGGCTACCATCGTACAGGATTTGGTAGAAAGCTACGCCGCCGCCTTGCGACGACTATCTTCGTAAGATCTCGAATTTACTCCCTTAGATAATTCAACAAGCGCGTAAGATGTGATCATATCTTACGCGCTTATTTTATTATAAATACGGTATCAGTTTTTCCAGACGGATGCCGTGCGACCCTTTCAGTAAGATGGTATGCCCCATGGGTTTGTGCGCTTTCAAATCCGCTATCAACTCATCCGTCGTGCGGTAGGTCTTGAAAGGAGAAGCAATAGCTGCGAACTGATTACCCACAAGTATGACCTTTATGTCCGTATGTGCTTGCAACGAGCGAATGACGGAGCCATGTTCGGAGGCACTTTCCGCACCCAATTCAAGCATGTCGCCCAAAATCAACAGTTTGTTCGCCGCATCCATGTGCAGGAAATGCTCCACAGAAGCTTGCATACTGGTGGGGTTAGCATTATATGTGTCCACAATAAGCGTATTACTTCCCGTATGTAACAGTTGTGAGCGGTTGTTGGTAGGCGCATAATCGGTCAACGCCTTACCTATTTGTTCCGGAGATACTTGAAAAAAAGTCCCAACGGCTGCTGCCGCCAACGCATTCATAAGGTTGTACGCACCGATAAGTCGGGTCTCCACCGGATGTACCATGCCATGGGCGCCGATCTGCCAGTTAAACGAAAGATTGGGGCTTCCTACTACAATATCTCCGTTCACTAAGGCATTCGTTGTCTTTCCGTAGGTAATTTGTCGTATATGTTCTGCCAACGACGGTAGGGTCGTGTCGTCTTGATTCAGGAAAACGACGGACTCCGGACGTTTGCGAAGAAAATCATAGAGTTCGCCCTTCGTGCGGATGACGCCCTTCAATGAGCCGAAGCCTTCGAGATGCGCCTTCCCTACGTTGGTAATCAATCCGCAATCCGGCTCGGCTATCTCACACAAGGTTTTTATTTCTCCCGGATGGTTAGCTCCCATCTCCACGACGGCAAATTCATGCGTCGGACGCAGGCGTAGTAACGTCAGCGGCACGCCGATGTGATTATTCAGATTACCTTCCGTGTATAAGACACTGTATCGTTGCGACAACACGGCGGCAATGAGTTCTTTGGTGGTCGTTTTGCCGTTGGTGCCCGTAATCCCGAGCACAGTAGCAGGCATCTGGCGACGATGATGACGCGCCAAAGCTTGCAAGGTCAGTAAGCTATTCTCTGTCGGCAGGTAGCGATCGTCGCCGGCCACCGCATACGCGGGATTGTCTACCACCGCATAGGCACAACCGGCCTGCAAAGCCTGTGCGGCAAACTTATTCCCGTCAAAAGAAGTGCCCCTCAGGGCAATAAACATGCTGCCCGGCGTACAAGTGCGGGTATCTGTGGTAATACCGGTGCAGCGTAGATAACGAAGATATAATTCGGATACGGTCATGATGCTTTATCTTAGGATTACTCGGTCAAAGGTACGGATTCTGACGAAAAAAACATACCTTTGCGCCAAACATACTCTTTTATGCGTGTAACTATTTATTCGCGACTATGTATTGTCGCAGTCGTATTAAGTAGCTTATCCTGTCAAGAGACCCGCCGCAGCATCACCGCAACGGGCGAATTGATACCGATGACGGCCGAATGGGATATAGCAAACGAGCATATTGATTCCATCATTATGCCTTATCAACAGAAAGTAGATAGTATTATGTCTCCCGTACTCGGAACGGCGCAGATTGCACTGACCCGAGGACGTCCGCAAAGTTTGTTGTCCAATTATGCCGCAGACATACTGCGCGAATCCGCTGTTGATTATATCGGACATCCGGCGGATATCGGACTAATGAACATGGGCGGTTTGCGCGCCGAACTGAATGCGGGACCTATCACCGTCGGTGAAATCTACGAGATATTTCCATTTTTAAATTACCTCTGTATTCTCTCGTTAAAAGGCAGTGACGTAGAAGCATTGCTCGATACCGTGGTCGCCATTGGCGGCGAGGGCGTGAGCAACGTACAGATACGTGCGACGAAAGATCGCAAGCCGCTATCTCTAAAAGTAGGCGGCGAAGCCATTGATCACGACCGAATCTACACAATCGCCACCATTGATTACTTGGCCGAGGGAAATGATCGGATGAGCGCCTTGCTCAAAGCCGTAAAAACAGAAAGATGCAACGTCTTGCTACGCGATGTATTTATCAACTCCATTCGGAAACAAACCAAGCAAGGGAAACAAATCACCGTCCGACTGGATGACCGCTATATCGTAGTCGAATAACATAATAAGAAACGAAGATGAGAAAATTAGATACTTCCATATATTCTTTGGCGACTTTCTTCTTGGCATTTGGTCTGATAGCTTGTCAACCAACGCCGCAAACGCTGGAAATATATTGCACCAATGATGTGCATAGCCGCGTATATCCTTTTGACGAGCATGCTCCTGACACAGATTTGGCAGGCAAAGGCGGATTGATTCGTGCAGCCAAAGCCGCACAAGCGTATCGCTTATCACACCCAGACCTACTGCTCTTTGACAGCGGCGACTTTAGTCAGGGCACACCTTACTATAACCTGTTTCACGGCGACTTGGAAATTGAACTGATGAACGCTGCCGGTTATAACGCCGGTACGCTCGGCAATCACGAGTTCGACTTGGGAATGGAAAATCTGGCACGCTTGTTACGCAAAGCCAAATTCCCGATTCTCTGCGCCAATTACAACGTAGAAGGATCTCTGATTGAAGGATTGATTAAACCTTACACGATCATCGAACGTAAGGGGCTGCGCATCGGAGTCTTCGGGCTGGGCGTAGCATTAGAAGGACTGGTGAGTAAAACTACCTCGCAAGGAGTCACCGACATGCCGCCGTATCCCATTGCCAATGAGACAGTGGCCGAACTGCGCCGTCAAGGTTGCGATTTGGTTATTTGTTTGTCACATTTGGGCTTGCTCGGTAATACGCCGGACGCTATTTGCGACAAGAACCTCGCGCGCAACACACGCGGCATAGACATTATTTTGGGCGGGCACTCGCATACGACGATGATGCAGCCCGAATATATCACAGACTTAGACGGTCATGAAGTGCTCATTACGCAAAGTGGCACGGGTGCCGTTCGTCTCGGACATTTAGAAGTAACAATTAAATAAACCACTTGTAGTTATGAGAAAATCTCTTTTTACCACACTCATGAGCACCTTGCTCCTGTCTGTTTTGCCGGTATCGGCGCAAATTAAGCCCACTATGATTAGCCATATCGAAGGCGATCCGCATTGCCGCCAATGGGTAGACTCTATCTTTCAAACCCTCAGCATGGAAGAAAAAGTTGGGCAATTGCTCGTTGTGACTATCCACCCGACCACAGATCCTGCATCGCTTGCCATTATGCACGAGTCTTTGGAAACATATCACGTTGGTGGCATCTTATTCGATGCGGCCACTTTGGAAGCTTACGCGCTAAGTACCAACTATGCCCAAGAAAACAGCCGCGTGCCCTTGCTAATGACATTTGACGGGGAGTGGGGATTAAGGATGCGTATCAGATCCATACCGGCATACCCGCGTAATGGTTTTTTGGGACACACCAATGACAATTACCTGCTTTATCGCTACGGTAAAGAAACGGCGCGACAGCTCCGCGAACTGGGTATGCACGTCAACTTCGCACCCGTGGCAGACGTCAACATCAATCCGAACAATCCGGTCATCGGAACGCGCTCGTTCGGCATAGATCCGCATCGCGTCGCCGACCAAGTGATAGCCTACGCCTCAGGATTGGAAAACGAGGGCATATTGTCCGTCAGCAAGCACTTTCCCGGACATGGCGACACCAACGTAGATTCGCACAAGGCACTGCCGGTGTTACCTTTCACGCGTGAACGTTTGGATAGCATCGAGCTTTATCCGTTCCGCGAGTATGTACGCGCCGGATTAGGCGGTGTGATGGTCGGACATCTCGAAGTGCCGGCATTAGATGAAACACCCGGACTACCCTCTTCCCTATCACATAAGATGGTAACCGGCTTGCTCAAAGAAGAAATGGGCTTCGACGGGTTGATATTCACTGATGCGCTGGCCATGAAAGGCGTAGCTAAATTCGAGCACCCCACGCTACGCGCCATTATGGCAGGCAACGACATGGTGTTGATACCGCGTCCGCTAAAGCCCGAAGTAGAAGCGGTCTACGAGGCTGTACGCGATGGTCGCATTCCTATGGAATACTTGGACGCAGAGTGTCGCAAAATACTCACTTTCAAGTATGCGCTCGGATTATCCGACCTCAAACCGGTTCGTTTGGAGGGTTTGGCCGAACGTATCAACACGCCCGAAGCACAAGCGATGCTTCATGAGTTGCAGCAAGTTGCGCAAGACGTCAACGTACAACCCGAAAAAGACCCGACCGCCAATCCGTAAAAGAAATGGCCACCGTGCTGTACGATTCTCCCATTTTCGGGCCGATACATTCCCGTCGGTTGGGCATCTCGTTGGGTATCAACCTGCTGCCCGCCGCTCGGAAAGTATGCTCGTTCGACTGCATTTACTGCGAATGCGGCTTCAACCGATCGGGAACTCCCGTTACGCTCCCGACGAGAGAGGAGGTACGAACAGCCTTGGAAAGACAATTGAAAACGATGCAGGCCACAAACGTCAGCCCGAACGTGCTGACGTTTGCCGGCAACGGCGAGCCGACCATGCACCCGCAATTTGCGGAAATTATCGACGATACCCTCACGCTACGCGACGCCTATTTTCCGTCGGCCAAGGTTTCCGTGCTAAGCAATGCCGTACATATCGGTTCGGAACGGGTCTTTGAGGCATTGAAGCGCGTAGATAACAATATTTTGAAATTAGACACGATCAATCCGGCCTATATCCGGTTGGTCAATCGACCGCGCGGGCAATACGATGTACCGCAACTCATTCAGCGAATGAAGGCGTTCGATGGCCGATGCATCGTGCAAACCATGTTTATGACGGGTACTTTCAACGGTACCGACACGGACAATACGACCGATGCGTTCGTACTCCCGTGGGTGCAAGCCGTCAATGAAATTGCCCCGCGCCAAGTGATGATTTATACCATTGATCGCGAAACGCCCGCCGATACTCTCCGAAAAGCCTCGCCCGAAAGCCTGAACCGCATCGCGGAACTGCTCAGACAAAACGGACACGACGTATCCGTCGCCTATTGACGTCGCATAGCAAAGCCGAAAGCTCTATTTTCCGCGTAAGTTATGAGAATAGCAAAGCCGGATATTTGATTATCCTCGTAGGTTACGAAGACAAGTGCGGGGGATATAAAAAAGTGGGTGCGCCGTATCACACGGAACACCCACGAACAAAGTTTAATACCATGAAAAATACTAAATTTTATGTACGACCAAGCCCGAGCGAAGTTTCGGCTCGAACCAAGTTGTTTTGGGGGGCATAATATTGCCCGTATCTGCGATGTTCATCAACTGCTTCATCGACACGGGATAGAGAGCCAGTGCCACGCGCATCTCGCCGCTATCTACGCGCCGCTGCAACTCTTCCAATCCGCGAATTCCTCCGACGAAGTCTATCCGTTTGTCTGAACGCAAGTCTTTTATGCCAAGTAATTTATCGAGTATCCGGTCGGAAGAGATCGTGACGTCAAGCACGCCGATCGGGTCGTTGTCGTCATACGTTCCTTCCTTAGCCGTCAGACTATACCAGACGCCACTCAGATAGAGGCCGAAATTGTGCAAACGATCGGGCTTGTAAGGCTTATCCGTGCCGACCGTTTCCACGACGAAGTCTGTTGAAAGTGCCGCCAAGAACGCTTCGTCCGTCAGCCCATTCAAGTCTTTCACTACGCGATTGTAATCTATAATCGTCAACTGTCCGGCAGGGAAGCAGACCGCCATAAAGTAGTTATACTCTTCGTCTCCGCGATGGTTCGGGTTTTGTTTGGCTTTTTCCGCACCCACCAATGCCGCCGCCGCCGAACGATGATGTCCGTCGGCAATATATAATGCGGGCATCGCCGCAAACTCTTGCGTGATCCGTTGCATGTCGGCCGCATCGTCTACGAGCCAAAACGTATGTCCGAAGCCGTCGGGTGCCACAAAGTCGTACACGGGCGACTTGGCCGCATACGTTCGTACGATTTCATCCAACACTGCGTTATCGGGATACGCGAAGAACACCGGTTCCATGTTGGCATTGGTAGCCCGCACATGTTTCATGCGGTCTTCTTCCTTGTCGCGCCGTGTCAGCTCGTGCTTCTTGATAACGCCGTTCAGGTAATCGGGCACGTACGCACCGACTACCAATCCGTACTGAGTTTTCCCGTTCATCGTTTGCGCATAGATATAGTAATACGCTCGTTCGTCGGGTACCAACCATCCGTTCGCCTGAAACTTAACAAAGTTCTCCGTCGCCTTAGCATAGACGCGCGGATCGTGTTCATCGGTTCCGATCGGGAAATCAATCTCCGGTTTGATAATATGATAAAGCGACTTCTCGTTGCCGGCGGCTTCTCGGCGCGCCTCCTCCGAGTTTAGTACGTCATACGGGCGCGAAGCCACCTGTTCTACGATAGCTTGCGGCGGGCGCAAGCCTGCAAAAGGTCTAATTGTAGCCATAAAGTTTCAGTTTACTTTATATGACTCAATGCCGTCGCGCAAGAAAGCCACGATCTGATTGGCTGCGGCAATCCCTGCGTTGATATTTGCTTCGGCCGTCTGCGCGCCCATCTTTTTCGGCGTAGAGAAATATCTTTCGTCAAATTCCTTTGCCAACGTCGCATGGGCGACGGGCATCACGTCGGTTACATATTTGAAGTCGGCACGTTCCGCCATCAATCGAATCAGTTCGTCTTCGTCAATCACTTCTTTGCGAGCGGTATTTACCAGTATCCCGCCTTTCGGCATGAGGTTGAGCAACGCATAATTGATAGACTTCTTCGTTTCGGCCGTTGCCGGAATGTGCAAAGAAACGATCTGGCAAGTTTTGTACAGTGCCTCCACGGAATCCAGCGCAATCACGCCGTCATTTTCGATAAGGGTCTTCGGACAATATGCGTCATAGGCGTACACTTCCATGCCGAATCCTTTCGCGATGCGCGCCACTTGTCGCCCTACGTTACCGTATGCGTGTATGCCCAACCGCTTTCCTTTCAACTCCGTACCCGACGTGCCGTTGTAGAAATTGCGCACGGCGTACACCATCAGTCCCAATGCCAATTCCGCTACCGCGTTCGCATTCTGACCGGGCGTGTTCATCACGCAAACATCATGTGCCGTGGCCGCAACCAAGTCAATATTGTCGTATCCCGCACCGGCTCGTACGACTATCTTCAATTGTGAGGCTGCGTTCAATACCTCTGCGTCTATTATGTCACTACGGACGATGAGCGCATCGGCTTCCTTAACGGCCGCTTTAAGCTGCTCCTTTTCCGTATATTTCTCCAATAATGCCAATTCATAGCCGGCTGTTTCCACTACCTCGCGGATACCGTCGACGGCTACCTTAGCAAAAGGTTTATCGGTTGCTATAAGTATCTTCATAACCTTAACTATGCATTTTTTCAAACTCCTGCATGCAATCTATCAGTGCCTGCACGTCTTCTTTCTCTATCGCGTTGTAACAAGAAGCGCGGAAACCACCCACAGAACGGTGTCCTTTCAGTCCAACCATCCCGCGTTCTCCGGCAAATTTAAGGAAATCGGCTTCCAAGTCCTTATATTCCGGCTGCATCACGAAGCAAATGTTCATACGCGAACGATCTTCTTTCGCCGCCGTCCCTACAAATAACTTATTGCGGTCTATTTCACCGTACAACATATTCGCCTTTTCAATCGCCCGTTGCTCCATCACGTGCAACCCGCCTAACTTCTTAATCCAACGGAGCGTGAGCATCGCAGAATATATAGGCAACACCGGCGGCGTATTGAACATCGAACCGTTATCTATGTGCGTTTGATAATTAAGCATCGTCGGAATCGTACGAGACACTTTGCCCAATGCATCATTCTTGATGATGACAAACGTAGCACCTGCGGGTGCCAAATTTTTCTGCGCGCCGCCATAAATACAAATGTACTTGGAGACATCTACCGGACGCGAAAATATATCCGACGACATGTCGGCGATCAGCGGCACGTCAACGTTCAAATCTTCCTTGATTTCCGTTCCGTAAATCGTGTTGTTGGTCGTGATATGCAAGTAATCCACATCGCTCGGCACCGTATATCCTTTCGGGATGAACGTATAGTTTGCATCGGCGGAAGAAGCCACTTCTATTGTCTCACCAAAGTTTTTCGCTTCCTTCATAGCCTTTTTTGCCCACACACCCGTATTCAGATAAGCAGCTCGTTTCTCGAGAAAATTATAAGGTATCATACAAAATTCCAGACTGGCGCCGCCGCCCAGAAAAACGACCGAATAGCCCTCGGGAATATGAAGTATTTCTTTAAACAAGGCAACGGCTTCGTCCATGACCGCTTGAAAATCTTTCGAGCGATGACTGATTTCTAAAATAGAAAGTCCGGAACCATTAAAATCCAGTACGGCTTTGGCAGTCTCTTCGATGACCTCGCGCGGAAGTACGGAGGGGCCTGCATTAAAATTATACTTTTTCATATATCAAAGAATAAAATGATGAAATTAGTTATTGATAGCTTCGGGACGCAAGCGCATCACGCGAATACCGGTGGTGTGTTTGTTCCGAAGTAAGTAGCGACTCATGACCAGCGGCTCAACTTGTACTTTTTCGGCCGACAAAGAGGCGTCCAACAAGTGAAGATTACCGTTTATATATATAGCTATTCCGAAATGGCTGCAATCCAGTCCCGGAATGTTCGTCGTAATGAGAATGATATCCCCATTCTTTATCCACGCCTTACCGGTCTGCGGCACTTCTTCCGTCGGTAAGTAGTGAATGGTCTCTTTGGAAAGACGTTCCTCTATGGCTTGCATGGTTTTTATATTCTCCGAAGAAGCGGCCAAATGCTTGTAATTCTCCGCATGATTGGTCATATAGTTGACAAATACCGGAATCTCAAAAGGACTATTGACCGCCGTAATATCTTCTATAATACCTTTCTTCACATTGTCGTCCACCCAGTCGGTAGCATAGTGTAAACGCGACGTATAACCGTCAATTATTCCACCCCGATAACGTATCTTTTGTAAGTTCCGAGCAAATTCGGATTCCGACATATCATCTCCTTGTTCTTTGCACATAGACATGGCCATGGCCGTCTCTACGAAAGTCATGCAATCCAGTGCGTCCGTACCGTAGATCAGTTCCTCCGTATCTCCGGCTTCCAACGTATGCGCCTCATACGGCGTACCGACGAATTGCAGCGCGTTGGACAACATACGATTGTATTCTATCTGCTGCGCCGAAGCCGTCATCGTGACACAAATGACGGAAACAATAAAAATCAGTCTTGTCTTCATACGAAAAATTTATTTGTTGTTTGTTGAATGAACTTTCATAGAGGCTCTCACCATGTAAGCTATCAAAAGCACGTACGCCAATAGCGACAAAGCTTCCGACCACGGATTTTCAAGCCACTCTCCATTGACCCAATTGGTACCTCCAAAACGAATTCCGGCACTGACTACGCCCATGAGCGCGCCACCGGCGATGAATCCCGAAGCCAGTAACGTGCCTTTCTCACCACGAGCCGCATTCAGGGCAGCATCCTTGCTGCGAGTAGTCACGTACCAATTGATCGCGCCGCCTACGATAAGCGGAATATTCAGCTGCAACGGAATAAACATACCCAGCGCAAATGCCAAGGCAGGTATACCGCAGAAATTAAGTACGATGGCCAATAGCGCGCCGATACCGTAGAGTAGCCAAGGTGCACCAACGCCGCTCATCAGCGGCTCTATCACGGCCGCCATCGCGTTGGCTTGCGGCGCGGCAAGCTCGCCGCTGGTGAATCCGTAGGTTTTGTTCAGTATAATCATGACGCCGCCAACCGTCGCCGCCGACACCAACGTCCCCAGAAACTTCCAACTCTGCTGACTGGCAGGCGTACTGCCCAGCCAATAGCCGATTTTCAGATCGGTAATGAATCCGCCGGCCATCGACAACGCCGTACACACCACGCCACCCATGATTAGTGCCGCCACCATGCCGCCCGTACCTTTCAGGCCTACGGCCACCATCACGACAGACGCCAATATCAACGTCATCAACGTCATGCCCGACACGGGATTGGTGCCCACGATGGCTATTGCATTGGCCGCCACGGTCGTAAACAGGAATGCGATCACGGCTACCACGACGATGCCCACCAACGTGTAAAGTATATTGCCTTGCATCAAGTCAAAATAGAAAAACAACGCGACAAGTATCAGCGTCACGACGGAACCGATCGCGATAATCTTCATCGGCAAATCTTTCTGCGTGCGTTTTACCACGACCGCCGCCTCGCTTTTTCCTTTCATCTCCTTCGCTGCCAGCCCGACCGCGTTTTTGATGATACCCCACGATTTGACGATACCGATAATACCGGCCGTAGCGATACCGCCGATACCGATGCTTTTTGCGTAGTAGTTGAATATATCTTCGGGACTCATTTGCCCGACAGGCGTCGTAATAGCCGGATTCCACTGGTTAAGTACCGTATCGCCAAAGAATAAAGCGAAGCCGGGAATAATGACTAACCACACCAACAACGAACCGGCACAAATAATCGCGGCATATTTCAGTCCGACGATATAGCCTAATCCAAGTACCGCCGCTCCGGTATTCACTTTGAACACCAATTTTGCCTTATCGGCCAAGACGGTACCCCATTCGCAGACACGCGTCGTGAAATTTTCGTTCCACCAACCCAGCGAAGCGACGATGAAGTCATACAATCCGCCGATTAATCCGGCAATCAGCAACGGCTTCGCTTGATTCCCGCTCTTTTCACCAGAAACCAGCACCTGCGTCGTGGCAGTAGCCTCAGGGAACGGATATTTTCCGTGCATATCCGAGACAAAGTACTTACGGAAGGGAATTAAAAACAATATGCCCAAAATGCCACCGAGTAGTGAACTAATGAACACTTGCATAAACGTAACCGTAATTTCTTCGGGATATGTTTCTTGGAGAATATACAGTGCGGGCAACGTGAATATAGCTCCGGCGACGATCACGCCCGAGCTGGCACCGATAGACTGGATGATTACATTTTCTCCCAGTACGTTCTTGCGCTTGGCGGCCGTCGACACGCCTACGGCTATAATGGCAATCGGAATAGCGGCTTCAAAAACCTGTCCGACCTTCAAGCCCAGATAAGCAGCAGCAGCCGAAAACAAAATAGCCATCGCCACTCCCCACAACACCGACCAAGGTGTCACTTCGGGATATACTCGATCCGGACGCATCAACGGTTCATATTGCTCGCCGGCTTTCAATTCTCGGAACGCATTCTCGGGCAAACCCGCTACGTGTTCTTTTTCGTGTTCGTTTCCCATGTCTATCTTCTTTTATTGTGCCGACAAAGGTATAAAATCACGGTTAGAAAATTCCCCTTTGCGCCTCGAAAAATTTATTTAGCCGTAGAAATCACCTTCGGCAACGATGAATGAAGCACCGGACACGAACATAGTTCAACAAGCCCGTAAGTTATGAAAACAAGAAAGCCGAATATTTGATTATCCTCGTAGGTTATGGGAATATATGACTTTGCTATTTTCATGAACGACTTTATGATTGAAACGACAAACCAATATTCCATAGCACCGCAGGCATGTAATTACTCTACATAGGAGCAGTATCCAACGCCGCAGGTATATAGCTACTCTGCATAGGAGCAGTATCCAACGCCGCAGGCGTTCAATCTGCGTAACCCCATGCAAACGGAGCGGAGCGAAGTGCAGCTTGGGGTAGCGAGCCTCTTCCACACTCCAACTCCGGTAGGAGTTGAACCCACTTCGGGGTTCGGGCGAAAGGAATGCGTCGTGCTGCGGGTTTCACCCGCAGTTACGCAAATTCAACGCCTACGGCGTTGTACACGGCTTTCGAGTAAAACCGACAGATGGCTTTGCTATTTTCCTAAGAAACGTGCTTGATTTTCGCTGATATTCGGAGATTTTGTTGGTTCAAGTCGGTTTTTTCCCGATTATTGCAAACTAAACGAATACGCGACTATCTCCATGAAACGTTCTACGAAAATATGGCTCGCCGCAGGTACGACGGTCGTCATACTTGCCGCCGCACTCGCAATAGCCGGCTACAAAGTGTTGCTGGCTCCGCAATTTACTCCGGCAAGTACCGTCTATGTGCAAATAGACCGTGATGATACGGTGGATTCCGTGTATTATAAGGTGCAAACAATCGGGCAGGCGAAGAGTATGCTCGGATTTAGATGGATGGCCGTATGGAAAGAATACGACCGCCTGATTCGTACGGGGAATTATGCCATTCGTCCGGACGATACGCCATACCGGTTGTATCAGCGACTGGCCGGCGGCATGCAAACGCCGGTCAAGCTGACGATCGGCAGCGTGCGTACGATGGACAGACTGGCACGATTAGTCGGCGCACAACTGATGATAGACTCTGCGGAAGTGGCGAAAAAACTCTATGATACGACCTTCGTGACGAGTATGCAGTACACGCTTGCCACATTGCCGTGTCTTTTCATCCCAAACACCTACGAAGTGTATTGGAACATACCCGTTGATGATTTTTTCCGACGTATGCAACGCGAGCACGATGCTTTCTGGAACAAAGAACGCACCGCCCTCGCCGACTCTCTGGGTTTGACGCCGACGCAGGTCGGCATTCTGGCTTCCGTCGTGGACGAAGAAACCAACGACGCGGCCGAGAAACCCATCGTCGCCGGCTTATATCTCAATCGTTTGAAGCGCGGCATGCTACTCCAAGCAGACCCGACGGTGAAATTCGCCGTAGGAGATTTCGGATTGCGCCGCATTCTCAACCGGCACTTAGCCATAGATTCCCCTTACAACACGTATAAATACAGCGGCCTACCCCCCGGCCCCATCCGCATTCCCAGTATCGAAGGTATCGAAGCCGTGCTCCATGCCCGCCGGCACAACTATCTGTACATGGCAGCCAAAGAAGATTTTTCGGGACGGCACAATTTCGCTTCCACCCTGTCGGAGCACCTGCGGAACGCTCGCAAATATCAGGCCGAACTGAATAAAAGAAAGATTTTCGACTAATTAAGTACTATCTTGTAAGCAAAAACCGTACCTTTGCGACTTCATTATCAGAAATACACAATCAGAGATACACAATGGACAGAGAACTTCTTCTGGGTGACGAGGCTATCGCACAAGCAGCCATAGATGCCGGACTAAGCGGTGTATACGCTTATCCGGGTACGCCCTCCACAGAGATAACAGAGTATATTCAGGCGCGCACAGACGACAAGGCGACTCACAACCGCTGGTGTACGAACGAGAAAACGGCGATGGAAGCGGCACTCGGCATGTCTTTTGCCGGAAAACGCGCATTGGTGTGCATGAAACACGTAGGAATGAACGTGGCTGCCGATTGTTTCGTCAACGCGGGGGTCACGGGCGTACACGGCGGCTTGGTCGTGGTAGCCGCCGACGACCCGAGCATGCACTCGTCGCAGAACGAACAAGATAGCCGCTTTTATGGCGACTTTTCCTTGATTCCTATGCTCGAACCGAGCAATCAACAAGAGGCTTACGATATGGCTTATGGTGCTTTCAAGCTGTCGGAAACGACGGGCGAACCCGTATTGATGCGTATTGTCACCCGCTTAGCGCACTCCCGTGCGGGGGTTGCACGACAATCCGCACAACCGCAGAAACCGCTCAGCTTCGGCGAAGACCCGAAACAGTTCATTTTGTTGCCGGGTATTGCCAGACGTCGCTACCGTGCCTTGCTCGACAAACAACCCACGTTCGTCCGTTTGTCCGAAGAGTCGCCCTACAATCAATATATAGACGGTACGAACAAAACACGCGGCATCGTGGCTTGCGGCATCGCGTTTAATTACCTAATGGAGAGCTATCCCGACGGTTGCGAGTATCCCGTGCTCAAAATAGGGCAGTATCCGCTACCGGTGAAGCAACTGAAACAACTAACGGACAGTTGCGATGAGATTTTGGTGTTGGAAGACGGTCAACCCTTCGTGGAACGTCTGATCAAAGGGTATTTGGGACAAGGTATCCGCGTGCGCGGACGATTGGACGGCACGCTACCTACCGACGGCGAGCTGAATCCCGACAAAGTGGCGCGTGTCGTCGGCAAAGAGAACCCTGCCTATTTCGCGGCGTCCCCGTTGGTAGAGATGCGCCCGCCGGCTCTTTGCGAAGGCTGCGGACATCGAGACGTCTACACCGTACTTACTGAAATTCTCAAACAAGAATATCCTACGCATAAAGTATTTAGTGACATCGGCTGTTATACGTTGGGGGCAAATGCGCCTTTCCACGCCATTCATTCCTGCGTGGACATGGGAGCGTCTATTACGATGGCCAAAGGAGCTGCCGACGCCGGTTTGTATCCTGCGGTGGCCGTCATCGGAGACTCTACGTTTACGCATTCGGGAATGACCGGCTTGTTAGATTGTGTAAACGC
The DNA here is from genome assembly GCA_031262265.1 of Prevotellaceae bacterium. GTDB lineage: Bacteria > Bacteroidota > Bacteroidia > Bacteroidales > Bacteroidaceae > JAISIB01. Next base: position 8,231 of record JAISIB010000021.1, on the reverse strand, counting down.
AGACGCAGACGTAACCATCATAATTTCCGACAATGAGACGACCGCGATGACTGGCGGGCAAGATTCGGCAGGAACAGGGCGTATTGAAGCCATTTGTGCCGGTATCGGCGTAGCGCCCGAGCATATTCGTACGATCGTTCCCCTCAGAAAGAACTATGACGCCATGCGAGAAATCATTCGCGAAGAATTGGCTTACCACGGCGTCTCCGTTATTATTCCGCGCCGAGAGTGTATTCAAACTTTGAAACGTAAAAAGAAAAACGTATGAAAACAGATATTATTCTGGCAGGCGTCGGCGGGCAAGGCATTCTGTCCATCGCAACCGTCATCGGGCAAGCCGCTTTGAGAAAAGGCTTCTATATGAAACAAGCCGAAGTGCATGGCATGAGCCAGCGCGGCGGCGACGTGCAATCGAACCTGCGTATTAGCGACCGCCCCATTGCTTCCGATCTGATACCCACCGGAAAATGCGACTTGATCCTTTCTCTGGAACCGATGGAAGCTTTGCGCTATCTCCCCTACCTGAACGAGAACGGTTGGCTCATTACTAATGAAACTACCTTCGTAAACATAGATAATTATCCTGAAGCGGACGAAGTGTATGCCGCTATCAAAACGATACAGCATCATGTGTTGTTGAACGCCGATGCGCTGGCCAAAGAAGCAGGCAGCGTGCGCGCAGCCAATATCGTATTGTTAGGCGCCACCATTCCTTTTTTAGGTATCGACGACGCGACGATGCAAGCCGCCGTTCGAGACATCTTCGCCCGCAAAGGAGAAGAAATCGTAACACTGAACCTTCGGGCGTTGGCAGCCGGTAAAGCCATATCCGAACAACGTATCTGATTGCCTTATGACAGAGAATAAATACTGGGAAGAAGCGATAGAAACGATGACGCGAGAACGATTGCTCGCTTTGCAACTGGAACGTTTCCGTCGCACAATGGAGATTGCCTCGCACTCACCGTTCTATCACGACGTGTTCCGAGCGCATGGCATTACGCCCGAACAAATTCAATCGCCCGAAGATATTCGTCGCATTCCGTTCACTACAAAAGCACAGATGCGCGAACATTATCCGTTCGGCTTGGTAGCCGGAAAACAGGAAGACGCCGTGCGCCTCCACTCGTCCAGCGGTACGACGGGCAACCCGACGGTCATCGTACACTCGCAGCATGACTTGGATTCGTGGGCGAACCTCGTAGCACGCTGCCTCTATATGGTCGGATTGCGTAAAACCGACGTCTTTCAAAACAGTTCGGGCTACGGCATGTTTACCGGTGGATTGGGATTCCAATACGGTGCCGAACGATTGGGAGCCTTGACGGTGCCGGCAGCCGCAGGCAACAGTAAACGACAAATCAAGTTTATTACCGATTTCGGAACGACCGCTCTGCACGCCATACCCAGTTATGCCATCCGTTTGGCCGAAGTTTTTCAAGAAGAAGGCATTGATCCGAGAAGTACCAAGTTACGTACGCTACTGATCGGAGCCGAACCGCATACCGACGAGCAACGTCGCCGCATCGAACAGATGCTGGGAGTGCGCGCATACAATAGCTTCGGGATGAGCGAAATGAACGGGCCGGGTGTAGCCTTTGAGTGCCAAGAACAAAACGGTATGCACTTCTGGGAAGACTGCTACTACGTAGAAATCATTCATCCGGAAACCGAAGAACCGATGCCGATCGGTGAATACGGCGAGCTTGTACTCACCACGCTCGACCGCACGATGATGCCATTGATTCGCTATCGTACGCGCGACCTTACCCGTATTTTGCCGGGCGAGTGTCCGTGTGGGAGGACGCACCTGCGTATCGACCGTATCAAGGGACGCAGTGACGACATGTTCATTATCAAGGGCGTCAACATCTTCCCGATGCAAATAGAGAAAGTGTTGGTGCAGTTCCCCGAACTTGGCAGCCAGTACCTAATAACGTTGTTGACACAGAACTCACAAGACGAAATCATCGTAGAGGTGGAATTGAGCGACCTGTCTACGGACAACTATATCGAATTGGAAAATATCCGCAAAGAAATCACCCGTCAATTGCGCGATGAGATACTCGTGACGCCACGCGTGAAGCTGGTGAAGAAAGGGTCGCTGCCGCAATCCGAAGGGAAGGCGGTGCGCGTGAAAGATTGCAGGGAGTTATAGAAATATCAAGGTGTCTTGTGCGAGTATCAAAGCATGTTCTGAGCATATCAGAGCTTATTAATTATTTTTATCTGTGAAAAAATAATTTTGTATACGCATAAAAAGTAATTTTGTACGGTCAAAAGAAGTTATTATGAAAACAAATGTTTGCCTCATTGTTTATTCGTTGATAGTCGCGCTGTCGTTCTCTGCTTGTAAAGGTAAGGGATCAGCCTTTCAACCGACTTCCACCGGCGCACCGTATGAAGTGCTGGTCGTGATAGACTTAGGTATGTGGGAACGCCCTGCCGGTCGTGCCATATACAATGCGCTGGACGCCGATATGATTGGGCTGCCGCAATCGGAGCCATGGTTTAAAATCATGTACACGTCTCCGGGCAACTTCGATTCGTTCTTGAAGCCCGTACGTAACATTATTGTCGTAGACGTAAACAAGAATGCATACACACAAGCCAAGTATGTAGCGAGTAAAAACGTGTATGCGGCACCGCAAGCGGTTCTGACCATCCAAGCACCGACGGAAGATGCGCTCGAAACGTTCGTCAACGAGCACAAACAGGCGATGCTGGACTATTTTACCCGCGCCGAAATCAATGCACAGCTCTTAGGACTGGAAAGTTCGCACAGTATGATGGTAGAAGAAAAGGTGAAGAGCATGTTCGGCTACGATATTTGGGCGCCTACCAGTCTGCAATACTTCAAAACGGGAAAGAATTTTCTTTGGGCGTCCACCAATACGGCGATGAACGATATGAATCTGGTTATCTACTCCTATCCATATACGGACAAACGCACTTTTACGAAGGACTTCTTGGTGCACAAACGCGACTCCGTCATGGGGAAGAATTTACCCGGTTCGTATGAAAATTCGTTCATGTCTACGGATTCGCGGACGGTGACCGTCAAAAGCGGGACTATGCAGAACGCCTATTTTATGGAGATTCGCGGTCTGTGGCGAATGACCGGCAACGACTTTATGGGCGGTCCGTTCGTTTCATACACCCGCATTGATGAAGTCAATCAGCGCGTAGTCACCGCCGAGCTATTCATTTATTCGCCCAATCGTAACAAACGCCGATTGGTGCGTACGATGGAAGCAACACTCGCCAGCCTGCGTTTACCTTCCGAGCAGCAGCGGCCACAGTTGACAGACACTATAACGACACCAACTAATCCTAATAATACAGTTGCAAAGAATGGAGAATAATAAAATAAAGGTGGGCATTACCCACGGAGACATCAATAGCATAGGTTATGAGATTATTCTAAAAACCTTTGCCGATCCGGCTATGCTGGAACTTTGTACGCCTGTCGTCTACGGTTCTCCCAAAGTAGCTGCCTATCACCGCAAGTCATTAGACCTCACTACCAATTTTAGCATCGTACACTCGGCGTCAGACGCCGCCTATAATAAACTGAGTATCGTCAATTGTACGGACGATGAAGTGAAGGTAGAATTCGGTAAGTCGACTCCCGAGGCCGGTAAAGCGGCATTCGACGCGTTGGAACGTGCCATTTCCGAGTATAAAGAAGGCCGTATCAACGTGCTGGTCACCGCGCCTATCGACAAACACAATATCCAATCCGCGCACTTTCCGTTTCCGGGGCACACCGAGTATTTGGAGAATTGCCTCAGTGAAGACGGGAAAAAAGCACTGATGATTTTGTTGAAAGATGATTTGCGCGTCGCATTGGTAACGGGGCATATCCCGTTGCGCGAGGTGGCCGGAAAGATAACCAAAGAGTCGCTGAGTGAGAAAATCGCGATTTTCCATCGTTCCCTGAAAGTAGACTTCGGTATTTCCAGTCCGCGAATCGCCGTATTGGCACTCAATCCGCACGCCGGCGACGGTGGCGTCATCGGAACGGAGGAGAAGGAAATCATTCGCCCCGCTATCGAAGAAATGCGCAACCAAAAGATTCTTTGCTACGGCCCGTATCCGGCCGACGGATTCATGGGTTCCGGCAACTATACACACTTTGACGGTATCCTCGCCATGTATCACGACCAGGGACTGATACCGTTCAAAACGCTGGCGATGGAAGAGGGTATAAACTATACGGCCGGATTGCCACTCATACGCACATCGCCCGCACACGGCACGGCTTATGACATTGTCAACAAGGGTATTGCTTCGGAAAGTTCGTTCCGTCAGGCCATCTATACGGCCATAGACATCTATCGGGCACGTCTGCGCAACGAAGAAGCACATGCGCATCCGCTCAGAAAACAATATTACGAGAAACGCGACGATAGTGATAAATTGAAATTAGACACGGTCACGGACGACGAACTCCCGACCGTTTTGTAACACATGCTCGAGCAAATACTCACATACGAACGCAGTCTGTTCCTCGCCCTACATGGTCATCATACGCCTTTCTGGGACGAGTTCTTTTGGCTGCATTCCGGTTTCATCGTTTGGTTACCGGTAGCGGCGTTCTTGTTGTTCGCCGTTGCCTATCGCCAACCGGTACGTGAGGTGTTGCTCGTCATACTTGCCGTCGCGTTGCTCATACTCGTGTGCGATCAATTTACCAGCGGCTTTGCCAAGCCGTTCTTTCATCGTTTCCGTCCTACGCATCACCCCGATTTTGAGAATCTCATACTGACCGTGCACGATTATCGCGGCGGGCTGTACGGTTTCATCTCGGGGCATGCTTGCAACTCTTTCGGAGTAGCCATGTTTTTTACGCTGCTCTTTCGCAATCGTCTATTCGCATGGAGCGCAATGGCGTGGGCTACGCTCAACGCCTACTCGCGTATCTATCTGGGCGTGCATTTCATTTCCGATATTATAGCCGGAACCGTTTGCGGTTTACTGTTCGGCTACGGTATTTATTATGCCTATCGTTGGTTGCGCGGCCGTTGGTTAGGGAAAGAAGCCGTGCAACCGCCCCAACAAAACCGCTTTCCCGCCCGTATCCGTCAGACTTGTTACATACTCTACGCAACGTACGTGTTCCTATTCATCTATGCTGCCGTGAAAGCCTGACAGACACATCGTTTTCTTATTTATTTTCTAACTCTCTAATACATTTACACTTATGTTCGGTATTTACGACATTTTCATTATTCTGCCGTACCTACTCTCGCTGCTCTGCATCATCTTTGCGGCATGGTTCGGCATCACGCACTGGAATAAAGACAACACTAATGATCAATCGCTATGAGTACGTTCACATTGAGCCTTATCGTCATAGGCTATTTACTATTGCTCGCTTATCTGGGCTTCTTGGGTTATAAAAAAACGAATACCTCTGCCGACTATCTGGTGGGCGGACGGGAAATGAATCCCATCGTTATGGCACTCTCGTACGGAGCGACGTTTATTTCCGCTTCGGCTATCGTCGGCTTCGGCGGAGTCTCGGCCGCCTTCGGCATGGGATTGCAATGGCTGTGTCTATTGAATATGTTGGTAGGCGTAGTCATCGCCTTCATTTTGTTCGGAGCGCGTACGCGTCAACTGGGTGCACAGCTCAACGTCAGCACGTTCCCGCAACTACTCGGTGCTCACTACCGGTCACGCGGCATCCGCGTATTTATCGCAGCCGTCATCTTCATCGGGATGCCTATCTACGCGGCGGTGGTCATGAAAGGCGGTGCGGTGTTTCTCCAACAGATATTTGAGATAGACTATCACATCGCTCTGCTCATCTTCACGCTGTTCATTGCCGCTTACGTCATAGCCGGCGGTATGAAGGGAGTGATGTACACCGACGCCATGCAAGCCGTCATCATGTTTGCCTGTATGTTCTTCTTGCTGTTCTTCTTCTACCGAACCATTGATATGGGATTCACCGAAGCCAACCGTGCCCTGACTGACATCGCGCCGTTGGTACCCGAAAAGTTTCGAGAGATGGGGCATCAGGGATGGACGCGCATGCCCGTCACCGGTTCGCCGCAATGGTTTACGTTGGTGACGTCGCTCATCTTGGGCGTGGGCATCGGATGTCTGGCGCAGCCGCAATTAGTGGTACGCTTCATGACGGTCAAAAGTACGAAGCAACTGAATAGAGGCGTATTCATCGGCAGTCTTTTTATCCTCGTGACCGTAGGCGTTATCTACCATATCGGACCGCTGACCAATCTCTACTTCCTAAAATCCGAGGGTGCCGTGGCAACTGCCATCGTGAAAGACATTGACCAGATTATTCCCTACTTCATCAACCGTGCTATGCCCGAATGGTTCAGTGCCATATTCATGCTCTGCATTCTGTCGGCCGGCATGTCAACGCTCAGTTCGCAGTTCCACACCATGGGATCGGCCGTCGGCTCCGACATCTACGGAAGCTACCAAAGTCCGCAGAAACCGCGCCGCAATCAAACGTCCGTCGTGCGTCTGGGCATCCTCTTTGCCATTCTCATTAGCTACGTGATTTGCTATATGTTGCCCAACGACATCATTGCGCGAGGCACGGCACTCTTCATGGGAGTATGCGCATCGGCTTTCTTGCCGGCTTACTTTTGCGCACTCTATTGGAAACGCGCAACCCGTCGAGGCGTTCTGCTTAGTCTGTGGGTCGGCACGCTGTCGAGCGTATTCGTCATGCTGTTTATGCACGAAAAAGAATCGGCTGCACTCGGCCTTTGCCAAGCCTTGTTCGGTCGCCCCGTCTTGATAGAGGCTTACCCGTTTCCGCTCATCGACCCCATAGTCTATTCGTTGCCGCTATCCGTTGCAGCGATCGTTATCGGTAGCCTGATGGGCAAACGAAAGGCTTAGAGAATAGGAAAAGCCAGAGATTCTGCTTACATGATTATACGCAACCGCACGGAAGACACTTAGCGTGAAATCCGTGCGGTTGTGTTGTTTTATATACTATTCAGGTAAACACAAAAAAAGCCGCCCGAAATCACTTCCGTGCGGCTCTACATTAATCGTTATTTATTTCATTCTCTATGAAAAAACTATTCTAAGTTCAATGTGAAGCGTTTGAAATCGGTTACCGTCAGGCCTTTGGAGGCTTTGTCCAAATACTGGGCAATCGTCAGCTTCGAGTCTTTGACAAACTCTTGTTCCAACAGACATACTTCCTTGTAGAATTTACCCAGACGACCTTCGGCAATACGTTCGATCATGTTTTCGGGCTTACCTTCCTGACGTGCCTTGTCGGCAGCGATTTCTTTTTCTTTGACCAATACGTCGGCCGGCACGGCGGCACGGTCTACGGCAATCGGACTCATGGCAGCAATCTGCATCGCCACGTCGCGAGCCACTTGGTGGTCAACGCCTGCTTGGTTGAAGGCTACGATAGTGGCCAGCTTGTTGCCCGGATGTATATACGACATGGTAGATTCACCTACCACGAAGCCGTATCCGTCCAACTCCATCTTTTCGCCGGTGATACCCGAGCGATCCGTCACGGCGTCGGCTACGGTGCCTTTGCCCATCGGCAGAGCTTTCAGAGCGTCCATATCGGCCGGCTTGTTGGCTATTGCCAAGTCCAGTATCTCGGTAGTGAGTGCTACGAAGTCTGCATTCTTGGCTACGAAGTCCGTTTCGCACTTCAATGCCACCATAGCGGCATAGCCTTCGGTATGTTTTGCCAGCACACAGCCTTCCGAAGCTTCGCGATCCGAACGCTTGGCAGCTACGGCTTGTCCTTTCTTACGAATAATTTCCATTGCCTTCTCGAAGTCGCCTTCGGCTTCGATTAAGGCATTCTTACAGTCCATCATGCCTGCACCCGACATTTTGCGCAGGTGCGTGATGTCTGCCATTGTTACTTGAGCCATATTGTTAGTTCCTTCCTTATTTATATTTATCAATCGGCGGTGCAGACGTTATTCATCGTCCTCTTCGCCCTTTTTAGCGTATGCAGCTGCTTTCGCGGCGTTGATGGCTTCTTCGTCCGTTCTGTCGAGACGTGCGCGAGACGATCTGCGCTTGCCCTTGGAGGGCGTAGCAGGTTCGCCGGCAGCCTCCATATCAATCTTCTCGGCTTTGCGCTCTTCGATGCCTTCGTTGATGGCGTCGCAGCAAGCACCCACGATCAGATCGATAGACTTAGCAGCGTCATCGTTGGCCGGAATGACGAAATCAATCAGGTCGGGGTTCGAGTTGGTATC
>JAISIB010000130.1 GCA_031262265.1 Prevotellaceae bacterium | reverse complement strand
CGCAAACTAAATGACTTTTGTTTTATGACTAATACCGAGTCGACACGAATACTTCCGTCGGAAGTAATCGAGTGGGCGCGTGGCTTCCTGCAACAAGCGGAAGCCGAGCTTAGCCCCGAAGAAGTGAAGGAGCAACGTAAGTATGCTTCGTTGGTGCAAACACCCGAGTATAAAACCTTTTTGTCGCGTATGCTGGACGAGTCGTCGCAAATACGAAACACGCCGAAACTGAATCGGAGAGTGCGTCAAATTATTCGCGAATACGGCATACCGGATTTTTTCTCTCCCTTTGATCGTTTTTTAATACAGGCTTACATGGCGGTCGGCTATTGGTTTCCGTATATCGCTATGCCTATTTTCAAGTACAAGCTGCGTATGGAGACGAACAAAATCATTATCGCGGAGGAGCGGCCGAAGTTGACCAAGCACTTGGAGCATCGGCACGAAAGCCAAATCGGACAGAACGTGAACTTGCTGGGCGAGGTGGTTTTGGGAGACGCCGAAGCTGCGCACCGCTTCCACCATTATCTGGAAGCATTGGCAGAGCCGGACATAAACTATATCTCCATTAAACTGTCGGGTATCTACGCCCAAATACATCCGTTGAGTTACGAACAAAACAAGCGCGAGTTGTGTGATCTGGTAGCCGAAGTCTATCAGAAAGCCATTGATTGCCCTTTTATAGGCGAGGGAGGTAAACCGCATGCCAAGTTCGTCAATCTGGATATGGAGGAATACAAAGACGCCGAGTTGACGCTGGATGTTTTCATCGAGACGCTTAGTCGTCCGGCGTTCAAGAATTACATGGCAGGCATTGTTATACAGGCTTACTTGCCGGATGCCGAGCATTTCCAGCGTAGATTGTTGGATTTTGCGGCCAAACGTTGTGCCGACGGCGGCTCTCCGATTAAAATGCGCTTAGTGAAAGGAGCAAATCTTCAAATGGAAAGTATCGTTTCCTCGCTTAAAGGATGGCCAAGCCCCGTTTATTCGACAAAAGTTGACGTAGATGCGAATCATTTGCATATTCTCGATGTGGCTATGAAGCCCGAAAACGCGCGCGTTTGCCATATCGGCGTAGCCACGCACAACTTCTTTAGCATCGCATACGCCCACCTATTGGCAGAGAAGAACGGCGTAACGGATTTCGTGACGTTTGAAATGTTGGAGGGCATGGCGAATCATTTGCCGCGGGTCATGAGAAAATTGCGTAAGCAAATAATCTTGTACACGCCGGTCGTAAAGGCCAATCATTTCTTGAACGCGATTTCATATCTGGTGCGCCGTCTGGACGAAAATACCGGTAAAGATAATTTCCTAAGCTATACGTTCAATTTGCAGTTGGATACTCCACATTGGAATTTCTTGGAACAACAATTCAAAGAAGCGTGTAGCAAAAAGGACACGATAACGACTGTTCCGTATCGTACGCAGGATCGTAATCAGCCGCCCGTGCCGGTGGCGAATATCAATGAGTTTCAGAATGAGCCGGACACCGACCTTGATTTGCCGTGGAACCGCCAATGGGCATTGAATGCACTGCAAAAGTGGAGTACGGACGTTCGCGCCGACAATTTTATCGTACCCGTGCAAGTAGGTGACCGCTTGGAAGAGAGTGTAACGACGCGCATCTATTATGATCGCAGTCGCGACGACAAAGTGGCTTGTTGCACGGCCTATCTGGCTACCGACAAGCAAGCCGATGAGATACTTGCGATTGCCGAGCGCGATGCTTCGGGTTGGCGAAATACGTCGTTGGAAGAAAGAAATCGATTGCTTCATATCGTAGCCGACAAGCTGAGTGCCAAACGCGGGGATCTGATTGGTTGTATGGCTGCCATTACGGGAAAGACGTTCGGCGAAGGAGACGTGGAAGTATCCGAAGCGATTGATTTCTCCCGTTTCTATCCGATTTCGATGCGAGCGTTTGCCGAGTTGCCATACGCGGAGGCATCGCCCAAAGGTATTATTATGGTCATTCCGCCTTGGAACTTCCCGTTGGCCATTCCGGTCGGCGGCGTGGTAGCTGCCTTGTCGGGCGGAAATACCGTCTTACTGAAACCGGCTACCGTTGCGTTACCCATTGCCTGGGAGTTTGCGCAATGTTTCTGGGATGCCGGCATTCCGAGAGATGCGTTGCAAGTCATTTGTCCTGCCGATCGTGCCACGCTCAACCGTCTGACGGCACATCCGTCCGTCAAACATATTATTCTGACGGGCGGAACGGACACGGCCTTCCGATTACAGCAGAACAGTCCGCGTACGCCGTTGTCGGCCGAGACCGGCGGCAAGAACGCGATCATCGTTACGGCGCACGCCGATCAGGATCATGCCATTCAAAACGTCGTTACGTCGGCGTTCGGCAACGCGGGGCAGAAGTGCTCGGCTTGTTCGTTGCTTTTGCTCGACCGTCGCACGTATGAAGACAAGACTTTCCAAGCCAAGCTTAGGGACGCAGTGACCAGCATGCGTACGGGTAGCGTATGGGATACTATGAACGTGGTAGGACCGATGATAGAAAACGGAAACGAGAAGCTGCTGCATGCCATCACCCACTTGGAAGAGGGTGAATCATGGTTGGTGGCGCCCGAATTTGCCGATGAAAAGAGATACATTCTGAAACCTTGTGTCAAGTGGGGCGTTCGTCCGGGTAGCTATACGTTCGTCAACGAACTTTTTGCGCCTTTGTTGGCCGTCGTCTGCATCGACGATCTCAAGCAGGGCATCGAGTTTGCCAATTCGTCGGAATATGGTTTGACGGCCGGACTTCAAAGTTTGAACGAAGACGAACAGTTGTTGTGGAAAGATACGATCGAAGCCGGCAACCTATATATTAATAGAGGTATAACCGGCGCGATTGTTCGCCGGCAACCGTTTGGTGGAGTGAAACGTTCGGCATTCGGTGGCGGCATCAAAGCCGGAGGACCTAACTACGTATCTTGTTTCGTGAATTTCACGGAAAAATCGTTGCCCGAAGGAACGGACAGATTGGATTTGGGAAGGTCTGCGTACCAGAATAGCCAAGCTCTATTCATGGAAGAAGCGGACGTCTGCCATATCTACGGCGAAGAAAACCTGTTCCGCTACTTGCCGTTGAAGAAGATGGCCTTGCGCGTACACGAAGAGGATAGCCTGACGGATTTACGACTGATCTTAGCTGCCGCAGCTACGGTGGGAACGCCGCTCACGGTCAGTGTGCCGGCCACGTATGGGCAACTGGCAGATCTGCGCGGCTTCGTGGAGGAAGAGGCGAACCGGCGTCTGGTCGTAGAGACGGAGGATGAATTCATTCGGAGCATGGTTGTTTACGAACGCATCCGTGCGGCTTCCGCCCGCCTATCCGATGCCGTATATGCCGAGGCCGCCCGTTTAGGCAAATACATCGCCGATCGGCCGCCAATGGTCGAAGGACGCATTGAGCTGCTTCACTACGTGCAGGAACAAAGCATCGCCTTTGAATATCACCGTTACGGGAGTATCTTCGGCGAAGACACGCCGAGCCTCGCCCGTTCGATTCGCTAATCCGATTATTTCAAATCGTCATTTCAATCCTCCGAGAAAGTCTACTCGCTTTCTCGGGGGATTTTTTGTATTCATTCGTGAAAATAACCTACGAGCTTGTTTAAATAACTAAGTCGCTTATTGTAATAACTAAGTCGCTTATTGTAATAACTTACTCGCTTATTTTATTATCAAAGCCGGATATTTTCAGGAGCAGTGCGGAAAGAATAACGGATGGCTTACGTGACTCAAAATAGGCCTGTGTCCTTATCATCGGCTACTAACGAAATCAGCCGCTCTCGGTGAGGGCGGCTGATTTCATCTTGGGTTATCCCGAAGACACGTTCATTAATATGAATTTCCAACTTATTAAAAACAGAGTTTAAGAGGTGAATTTTGGATTTCTAAAAGCAGGTTTCTTACCAGTGACTTCCATGTAACTATTTGTCTCTTACTCGTGTCTTCTTCTGACGCGAAGGTATGGACGTTCGCTTCGGAGAGAATCAATAGCTACCTGATTTCCGTCCGTTTTTAACACTTTAAGTCCAAAACGTTACAGTAATGTTACAAAAACCCCGCTGAATAGTTGTATAATCAAAAGATAGGTGCTACTTTTGCACGTGCAAATGCGCATGACGATTCTTCCTTAGCTCAGTCG
>JAISIB010000126.1 GCA_031262265.1 Prevotellaceae bacterium | reverse complement strand
TAGTCTATTGTTCGATTTAGCCAAAGAGTTGCACGCTGAAGTAGGAGCCAGCCGCGCCGCCGTAGATGCGGGCTTTATTGACCACGACCGTCAGATCGGACAAACAGGAATTACCGTTCGCCCGAAACTCTACATCGCTTGTGGAATATCCGGGCAAATTCAGCACATCGCAGGCATGCAAGAAAGTTCGATGATTATTTCTATTAATAGCGACCCCGATGCTCCTATTAATACGGTGGCTGATTATGTCATTACAGGCTCCATTGAAGAAGTCATTCCAAAGATGATTAAGTACTACAAGGCACATAGTAAATGAACTCTAAATAGAAATAATGATGGCTAACTTTTATATAGACACTCCCGAGTTAAAACACCACCTTACGCATCCCATGATGCAACGTATTGTGGAACTCAAAGAACGTAACTACGCAGACAAAGATCAATTCAACTATGCTCCTGTTGATTTTGAGGATGCAATGGACAGTTACAATAAAGTATTGGAAATAGTTGGTGAGATTTGCGGAGAAATTATCGCGCCCAACGCAGAGAGCGTTGATCATGATGGGCCTACCGTTAGCAACGGACGAGTAACTTATGCCGAGGGAACGCAAAAGAACCTGAATGCTACCAAGCAAGCCGGTCTAATGGGAATTTCTATGCCGCGCCGTTTGGGCGGCTTGAACTTTCCGAATGTACCTTACATGATGGCTGCCGACATGGTAAGTCGAAGCGACGCAGGCTTTGAGAATCTGTGGGGATTGCAAGATTGCGCTGAAACTATCTATGAGTTTGCGAATGAAGAGCAGAAGCAACGTTACATTCCGCGCATTTGTGCGGGAGAAACCATGTCTATGGATTTGACAGAACCTGATGCCGGCTCCGATTTACAATCTGTTATGCTCAAAGCAACATATAACGAATCCGACGGATGCTGGTTGTTGAACGGCGTTAAACGTTTCATCACTAACGGTGATGCCGACATACATTTAGTATTGGCTCGCTCGGAAGAAAGAACACGTGACGGACGCGGGCTTTCCATGTTTATATACGACAAAAGAAACGGTGGCGTGGACGTACGCCGCATCGAAAATAAAATGGGCATCAAAGGATCGCCCACTTGCGAACTCGTATTTAAGAACGCCAAAGCCGAACTTTGCGGCGAACGCCGTTTGGGTTTGATCAAGTACGTAATGGCATTGATGAACGGTGCTCGTTTAGGAATCGCCGCCCAATCGGTAGGCATCTCACAAGCTGCCTACAACGAAGCACTTGCCTATGCCAAAGATCGTCGCCAGTTTGGGAAAACCATTATTGAGTTTCCGGCTGTCAGCGAAATGCTTGCCGTGATGAAAGCCAAGCTGGATGCGTCGCGTTCGCTCCTTTATGAAACCACTCGCTTCGTAGACATTTACAAAGCACTGGATGACATCAGCAAAGAACGTAAGTTGACGCCCGAAGAACGTACCGAACAAAAAACATTTGCCAAGTTGGCCGATAGCTTTACGCCGCTCGTAAAAGGATTAGGTAGTGAGTTCGCTAACCAAAATGCGTACGATTGCATTCAAATACACGGCGGATCGGGATTTATGAAGGACTATGCGTGCGAACGTATTTACCGTGACGCCCGTATCACGTCCATTTACGAAGGAACGACACAACTTCAGGTCGTAGCCGCTATCCGTTATGTAACGACAGGTGCTTATTTGGTACGTATGCGCGAGTACGAGGCTATGCCGGTGGCTCCGGAATGGGAAGAGCTGAAACATCGTTTGCACGAGATGGCGAACGAGTACGAAGTAGCCGTCACTAAAGTAACGGAGTTCAAGGATCAGGAGATGCTCGACTTTTGCGCTCGTCGTTTGGTAGAGATCGCTGCTCATATTCTGATGAGTCATCTGCTGCTGCAAGACGCTACGCGTAACAACGAGCTTTTTGCCACGTCGGCGCAAGTATATCTCCGCTATGCCGAAGCAGAGGTGATTAAACACACGGCATTCATTCGCAATTTCAATCGTGACGAATTAGCTTACTACCGTAAATAGAACAAAAAATCTTTTTCCTTTTTACAAACGATGCCCCGCCCCTCATCTGAGAAGCGGGGCATTTGTCGTATATGCCACTTTTTCAACCAAATCTAACTGTAAAGAGTACAAAAAAGCCTACTTTTGCACAGCAATCAAGTAAAATCTCTAATTTAATCGGTTATGATTACTTTTCGCCCCTTGACATTGGCTGACAAGGATACTCTTCTCCCTTATCTGCGCAACTCTAATCGCCGTAACTGCGACGTATCGTTTTCCAACCTCTATTGTTGGCGTTTTATGTTCAACACGGTATTTGCCGAAGTGGACGATTTCTTACTCTTTAAATTCTGGATAAACGGACAAGTTTCCTACATGTTACCTTTTGGTACGGGCAATCTCTCCGAAATGATACTTCAACTGAAACGAGATGCGTTAGATGTAGAACGCAGCGCGAAGTTCCGCTTATCCGGCATCTGTCCTGATCAGAAGCAGCTACTTGAAAATCTAATGCCGCAACGGTTCTCTATCTCCGCCGACAGAGATTACAACGATTACCTTTATTTGCGCACAGACTTAGCTACGCTGACGGGCAAAAAATATCAGCCGAAACGCAACCATGTCAACAAGTTTAGAAAAACTTATTCCTACGAATACCGCTCTATCGACCGGAATCTGATTCCCGAGTGCTTGCAAATGGAAGCCGAATGGTGTCGCCAAAACAATTGCAACGGACAAGACGGTACGAACAACGAACGGCAGGCTGTCATCAACGGATTGACGCACTTCGAGGAACTGGGACTGACGGGCGGCGCACTTTTCGTCGACGGGCGAATCGTAGCATTTACATTCGGGATGCCCATTAGTCACGACACCTTCGGCGTACATGTGGAGAAGGCCGATACTCGTATCGACGGTGCCTATGCTATGATTAATTATGAATTTGCCAATCACGTTCCCGAAGCATATACATACCTCAATCGCGAAGAAGATTTGGGCATCGAAGGTTTGCGCAAGGCAAAGCTCTCTTATCATCCGTTCCTGCTATTAGAAAAATCCGTCGCCGAATGGATCGGGTGACATTATCTCCGAATCCATGAGAAGAAGTATCAAGGAAGAAGTAAAAAGACTGTGGCGTCTATGCTTCGATGACACGGAAGCGTTCATCAAACTGTATTTCCGCGACAAATATACCTCTGCCAACAACCGCTGCATTATTAAAGACGACCGAGTAATAGCCGCCCTGCAAGTATTACCCTATGAAATGACATTCCTCGACACACGTATTTCGACGGAATACATTTCCGGTGCTTGCACCCACCCCGCTTATCGAAAGCAAGGACTAATGGCGCAACTACTTGAAACGACCCTCGCACAACAATATACGGAGAAAATACCGCTAACCTTTTTGATTCCGGCCACACTCCCGTTGATAGAATATTACCGCCGGTTCGGATTTGTACCGGCCTTTTGGAGTAGTGTACACGACTACCGACTGGATGAAATTCCACGCCTGCAAGAAGCGATAAGGGTCGTATGTCCGCGAGGTATGCAAGATATGATATGGCATTATTGTACGACGCACATGTCCCAACGTGCTTCCTGCATTCAACATTCTCGCATGGATTATCGCGTTGTTACGAGGGATTTGCATCTGGCAGGCGGGAATATCGTTTCCGCTTACCTCCATTCTCATTTAGTAGGGGTGGCATTTGTCATACCCACCGAGCAACGAGTGATAATAAAGGATATCTTTACCGACGACCCCCAAGTTGCGTACGAAATCATAGCCAGATGTATGGAGTACCACAATAAAAAATATGCACGGCTATTCGCGCCGGTCAAAAACGAAGAGGATGTAATGCTCTCAGGCATGGCGCGCTTCGTA
This sequence comes from Prevotellaceae bacterium, assembly GCA_031262265.1. Lineage (GTDB taxonomy): Bacteria > Bacteroidota > Bacteroidia > Bacteroidales > Bacteroidaceae > JAISIB01. Next base: position 35,470 of record JAISIB010000126.1, on the reverse strand, counting down.
CATCTGCAAAGCATCCTCGAACAATATGCAGCCGTGCATCCGACAGCCGATAAACATATCTACCTAACGGACGAGCAACTGCCGGAAAATACCGCCTATTATGATATCAAAGAGGGGTCTTGTCGGAAAAGCACCGAGCCTCAACCCAATACCTCATACACATCGCTCACGATCGGACAGTTAACGGATGCTATCCTCTCACCTCGCACACCGTTCCTCAGTTTGATGCTAAATTAAGATACGAGCATATTCAAATATCTTACCTTGATATTTCGATAAGCTCGTATGAAAAATTCATATCTCCGTAAGAAAATAGCAAGGGATAAAGCACCCGTTTCATACACAAAGTGCTCATTCGATTTGTAAAGCCGATAAAATTCCCTATGTTTGTGCCGAAATTTGGAACTACCTACACTTTTTGTATATTTAATATGAAGACTGATTTATTCCAGTGCCGTCATATCGGCATCAACCGACAAGAGGAACAAGAAATGCTCCGAAAAATCGGCGTTGCATCGTTGGACGAACTTATCGACAAGACTATACCAAGCAACATCCGTCTAAAAACATTTGATGTAGGTGCTCCGCTGAGCGAACACCGTTTCGCCGAACATATCGGCGCGTTGGCTTCCAAGAACAAACTCTTCACTTCGTATATCGGCATGGGTTGGTACAATACCATTACGCCGGCTGCCATTCAGCGCAACGTATTTGAAAATCCCGTATGGTACACGTCTTACACGCCCTATCAGGCAGAAGTATCGCAAGGGCGGCTCGAAGCACTAATTAACTTTCAAACCGTCATTAGCGACCTAACCGGTTTACCCTTGGCCAACAGTTCGTTGCTGGACGAAGCCACCGCTGCCGCCGAAGCCATATCAATGATGTACGGATTGCGTACGCGCGCTCAACAACGAACGGGAGCCAATATCGTTCTCATAGACGAAGAAGTGTTTCCGCAAACCTTGGCCGTCATTCTCACTCGCGCGCTCCCGCAAGGCATTCAAATAAAAACAGGAAAATACAGCGAATTCTCCTTTACGCCGGAAGTTTTCGCCTGCCTATTGCAGTATCCGAACGCTTCGGGTAGCATAGAAGATTATCGCGCATTGGTCGAACAAGCCCATCAAGCCGAATGCAAAGTAGCTGTCGCGGCTGATATACTAAGTTTAGTACTTCTGACGCCACCGGGCGAATGGGGTGCCGATATTGTCTTTGGTAGTAGCCAGAGATTAGGAACTCCTTTATTTTACGGAGGTCCTTCGGCGGCATACTTCGCCACTCGCGACGAATACAAACGCAATATGCCCGGCCGTATTATCGGTCGTTCGCAAGACAAATACGGAAAGCCCTGCTACCGTATGGCCTTGCAAACGCGCGAGCAACACATCAAACGAGAAAAAGCAACCTCGAACATTTGTACCGCCCAAGCTCTGCTGGCAACAATGGCAAGTTTTTACGCCGTTTACCACGGAGCAGAAGGATTAAAGGACATTGCCGGACAAATCCACGACATTGCTGTTTGTTTGGACGAACATCTAACACAACTTGGCTACCGCCAAGTCAATTGCAACTACTTCGACACGCTACGCTTCCACCTGCCCGAGCAAGTCTCCACGCATAAATTGCGTACCATTTCCGAGAGCAAAGAAATAAACCTTCGTTACTACGACAACGGCGATGTGGGATTAAGCGTAGACGAAACTACGGACATAGATTCGGTTAATACCCTACTAACGGTATTCGGCATTGCCGCCGAGCAGGAAGCTCCGAAATTGCAGAAGATTGTTTCGACAAACAAAGCCATTCCTGCCGAATTATACCGCAAGACAGACTTCCTACAACACGAAGTATTCCGCAAATACCGCACCGAAACAGAATTGATGCGCTATATCAAGCGTTTGGAACGCAAGGATATTTCGTTGACGCACTCGATGATCGCTTTAGGCTCGTGCACGATGAAACTAAATGCCGCTGCCGAAATGCTACCGCTCAGTCGTCCGGAGCTAATGGCCGTACATCCGCTCGCGCCGGCCGAACAAGCTGCCGGTTATCGCGAGTTAATAGATAATTTGTGCGTAGCTTTGAAAAAAATCACCGGCTTTGCGGGCGTCAGCTTACAACCAAACTCAGGCGCAGCGGGCGAGTACGCCGGTTTACGAGTAATACGCTCTTACTTAGAAAGCATCGGACAAGGACACCGAAATAAGGTACTTATTCCGGCATCGGCGCACGGAACAAATCCTGCGTCGGCCATTCAAGCCGGATACACGACTGTTACCTGCGCATGCGATGCTCATGGAAATGTAGACATGGATGATTTGCGCGCCAAAGCCGAAACGCATAAAGACGAACTGGCTGCGTTGATGATTACCTATCCCTCTACGCACGGCATCTTTGAAACGGATATTGTAGAGATTTGTCATATTATTCATGAACACGGAGCGCAAGTTTACATGGACGGAGCTAATATGAACGCACAAGTAGGTCTTACGAATCCGGCTACGATCGGCGCAGATGTTTGCCATTTGAACTTGCATAAAACGTTTGCTTCGCCTCACGGCGGTGGTGGGCCGGGCGTTGGCCCTATTTGCGTGGGCGAACATTTAATCCCATTCTTGCCGGGACATGCGCTCTTCGGCAACTCTCGTAACGAAGTATCCGCCGCGCCTTACGGAAGTGCCGGAATCTTACCGATAACCTACGGATATATTTGTATGATGGGCAGCGAAGGACTTATACGCGCCACACAAACGGCCATACTCAACGCAAATTACTTGGCGGCTTGCTTACAAGATACCTACGGCATCGTATATCGCGGCTCGAACGGTTTTGTCGGGCACGAAATGATATTAGATTGCCGCAAGCTACACGAACTTACGGGCATCAGTGAAAATGATATAGCCAAACGCTTAATGGACTACGGTTATCACGCGCCAACTCTCTCGTTTCCGGTACACGGCACGTTAATGATTGAGCCTACCGAGAGTGAAAGTCTCGCCGAACTGGATAATTTTACGAACGTGATGCTGAGTATTTGGAACGAAATCGAAGAAATAAAAAACGGCGCCTATCCGGCGGATGACAACGTACTGGTTAATGCGCCGCATCCCGAATATGAGATAGTTGCCGACAAATGGGAACACGCCTACTCCCGCGAAAAGGCGGCTTACCCAATTGAATCCGTACGCGACAATAAGTTCTGGGTAAACGTGGCACGCGCAGACAATACGCTTGGAGACAGAATGCTACTTCCCACGCGCGGATAATATGAGCAAACGCATCGGTATTTTTGGCGGCTCGTTCAGTCCGATTCATATCGGACATCTGGCTTTGGCCAACTACCTATGCGCTTACGACTACGTAGACGAAATGTGGTTTATGGTCTCGCCGCGCAATCCTTTGAAAGATTCCGAGGAGCTGTGGGACGACGAGTTTCGTTTGCAGCTGGTAAGACAGGCAACGAAAGAGTACGCTCGTTTCCACGTGTGCGACGTAGAATTTTCTCTGCCGCGTCCGTCTTATACGATCACTACGTTTGATTACTTGCACAAGCTATATCCCGATTATACCTTCGTATTGATTATCGGTTCCGACAATTGGTTGCAATTCAACCTTTGGAAAGAACATGAACGCTTCATACGCGAGTACCACATTCTGGTGTATCCGCGTTCGGGATTCCCGCTAACAAATAAGCAGAAACTACCGTCTTCCGTTCAGGTCGTTTCTGCTCCGTTGTTGAATATTAGTTCTACTTTCGTACGCCAAGCCTTAGACGAAGAGCGCGACGTGCGCTACTTTTTACACCCAAGTACGGTCGAACTACTACGGGAACGCGCTAAAAACTAAGGAATCGGGATTTGCCGCTTTATAACCTCGTTGAACGAGATCAGCGTCTCCGAACGCGTTAGCCCGAGCGGTTGCAATTTATCGTGTATGATACTCAACAAATGATGGTTGTTCTTCGCATACAGTTTGATGAACATATCATATTTACCGGTCGTAAAATGGCATTCCACTACTTCGGGAATTTCCCGCAAAGCCGCCACCACTCTATCAAAGGACTCGGGATCACGAAGGTATATCCCGATGTACGCACAAGTTTCATAACCCACTTTCTCGGGGTCGATAACAAATTCCGAACCTTTCAAAACACCCAAAGTAGCCAGCTTCTGGATACGTTGATGGATAGCTGCGCCGGAAACGTCGCATGCGCGCGCCACTTCCAAGAACGGTATGCGTGCATTGTTCGCAATGAGCCGAAGAATCTGCTCGTCTAAATCATCCAATTGGTTACGTGCCATAACAAGTCGTAAGTTTTATTCAAAAAATTAACCGTTTACTTTTATTTCCGCACAAAAGTAGGCTTTTTTTAAGAATATCATTACTTTTGTTCCGTATTTTCAATATTATAAACCTTTTACCCCATGTTCCGAAGATTCTTTGTGCCGGTCATTACCGGCTGTTTTTTCTGGCTACCTATGCTGCTTTGCGCCCAAGAGTTCGATACTTATTTCGACGGGCGAACGCTTCGGGTAGATTACGCCTTTTGTAGTGACATTACCCGCCAACACATTTACGTGGATGCTCTGTCGCAATCCGACGGATGGGCGGGGAGAAAACACAATCTAAGTAGCTTGCCACTACAAGGCAACGGACAAATCTCCATGAGAGACGCCGATAGTAATACTATCATCTATCGTACGTCATTTTCGGCCTTATTCTTGGAATGGCTGAACGAAGATGAGGCAAAGACCACCCCTCGTTCTTTCGAGAACGTCTTTCTTTTGCCGATGCCCAAGCAAACGGCGTGGATTGATGTAACCTTGTTAGACGCACATCACGATACCATCGCAACGCTAAGTCACCGCGTGGATCCGAAAGATATACTCATTCGCCGCATAGGTAACGAGCGTATCACTACGCACAAGTATTTAGAGAAAAACGGCGACGTAGCTACGCACATTGACGTGGCTATCTTGGCAGAAGGATATACGGAGAACGAAATGAATCTCTTCCTCGCCGATGCAGAAGCTACTTGCGAAGCCCTGTTTTCACACGAGCCTTTCCGAACAATGCGCGAGCGTTTCAACATTGTCGCCGTTTGTAGTCCGTCGGAAGACAGCGGCGTGAGTATTCCGCGCAAAGGCGAATGGAAAAGCACCGCCGTTGATTCGCATTTCGATACGTTTTATTCCGCTCGCTACCTGACTACGCCACACGTAAAAGCTATCCACGACGAATTGGCCGGCATCCCCTATGAACATATCATTATCCTCGCAAACACGAATACATACGGCGGCGGCGGAATCTACAATTCTTACACGCTAACCACGGCGCACCATGCGCAATTCAAGCCGGTAGTCGTACACGAGTTCGGCCATAGTTTCGGGGGATTGGGCGATGAGTACTACTACCCTAACGATATAGCCACGGCCGCCTATCCGTTGGACGTAGAGCCTTGGGAACAAAACATCACCACGCGCGTCAATTTCGCTTCCAAGTGGGAAGATATGATGGACGTGCCCGGCGTCGGCCTATTTAAGGGCGGAGGATATTCTGCCGACGTATATCGTCCGGCCGACGACTGTCGTATGCGTACCAACACGGCATCCGCATTCTGTCCCGTTTGTCAGCGCGCATTGCGCCGCATGATTGAGTTTTATACGGAATAACATCGCTTTATTATCCTACCGGAAGAGTAAATTTTCAAACCTTGTAAATAAAATATCCGGCTCTGAAAACAGATTTTCAGAGCCGGATATTTTGCTTACTTACGCGCTATTTATTCTACCGACGGACAGGACAAACGCAGCGCAGCACGATTGATTATTGTCAGTCGTGCTGCGCTGCGTTTAAGGTTGCGAATTTCTTTCTACAATCGGTTTAGCATCTCTTAGGTCTTAGCATTTCGTCGGTTTTAGCCTTTCTCTTACATTTTAGGTCGTTAGCATTTTTCTTTTCGTCATAATTGGTTTTTAGCAAATTCTTTAATAATTGGTTTTCGTCTGTTAGGGTTTAGCGTTCTCTTAGGTCTTAGCATTTACTTTCTGTTTTAGCATTTCGTTCTTTCAATAATTGGTTCTCGGCAATTTGTATTATCAACTTTTTATTCTTTGTTACTACGGTTAAAGCATCTGTCTTTCTGATTGACGTTACAAATGTAAGCCCCTTTTGCGGGGTCGATAGGATAGTTTTAGGTAGAGTTTCGGGGAAATTCTGTCTTTCGACAGTTTTTAGGCGTTCTTCTGATAAATATTGGGTGTTTTTCCCTTACTTTGCCCTAAAAAAAGAAGAATATGGCGCATCGTTTGAATACAAATAAAGCTTTTATGATCGGAAACGGCATACTTGGATTCGCCGTTATAGCCGTTGTCGTTCTTTTCGTACTGATAAGTATGCAAATGAACAGCAAACTTTCCGGCACGACGCAGTATCACGAGACTTACACGTTCACGCTTTCCGACGGATTCGCGGGCGACAGCATTGCCGTTTATCTAAATGACAGTTTGCTACTGGATGCCCGCATCGCCACAACGCCTCGTTCCATCGAGACACATAGGTTGGGAGAAGACAATACTATCTTAATCGTCGATCAACATACGGATCTCATCTCACCTTTCGATCTTAGTCCGCGCGGCGGCTCATATATTTTCACCCGAGACGTCAATGGCATCAAAATAAAAGAACAATAAACGAATAAAACCGTATAATCTAACACCCACTATTTTATGGAAATATACAAAGACCCTTCGGCTGCCGTAGACAAACGGATAAATGACCTGATCGAACGCATGACGCTGGAAGAGAAAGTAGGGCAAATGAATCAGTTCGTAGGTATTGAGCATATTAAAGCCAACAGCGGAATGACGGAAGATGAATTGCATAACAATACGGCCAATGCATTTTATCCGGGCGTCAACGAGCACGACGTAGAACGATGGACAGAACAAGGACTCATCGGGTCGTTTCTCCATGTGCTGACCCTCGAAGAAGCCAACCGCTTGCAATCGCTTGCCATGAAGAGCCGCTTACAAATTCCTCTGATCTTCGGTATTGACGCTATTCACGGAAATGCAAATGCTCCCGGGAACACCGTATATCCGACCAACATCGGACTGGCTTGCTCGTTTGATACGGCCATGGCCTACCGGATTGCACGTGAAACAGCGCGAGAAATGCGTGCCATGAACATGCATTGGACATTCAATCCCAACGTCGAAGTGGCGCGCGACCCTCGATGGGGACGCGTGGGAGAAACTTATGGCGAAGACCCTTATTTGGTAGCGGAATTAGGAACTGCCTCCGTCAAAGGATACCAAGGCGAACTGAACGGAGCGGAAGACGTATTGGCCTGCATCAAGCATTTTGTCGGCGGTAGTCAGCCTGTCAACGGCACGAACGGTGCGCCGGCCGATATTTCCGAACGCACGTTGCGTGAGATATTCTTTCCTCCTTTCAAGGCGGGCGTAGACGCCGGTGCGATGTCACTGATGACGGCGCACAACGAACTAAACGGAATCCCTTGCCATAGTAACGAATGGCTCCTACAAACGGTGTTACGCAAAGAATGGCAGTTCCCGGGTTTCGTAGTCAGTGACTGGATGGATATTGAGCATATCCATGATTTGCACGGCACCGCCGAAAATATCAAAGAAGCCTTTTACCAATCTATTGAGGCCGGCATGGACATGCACATGCATGGCGTAAAATGGAATGAGTTAGTCGTAGAACTAGTACGCGAAGGCCGCCTCTCCGAAGCGCGTATCGACCAATCCGTTCGCCGTATCTTGGAAATAAAGTTTCGTTTAGGCTTATTCGAAAAACCCTTTGCCGAGACAGAACGATTCACGGAGATTGCACGCTGCGCCACGCATCGAAACACAGCATTGGAGGCTGCGCGCAACAGTATCGTTCTGCTGAAAAACAACGGAGTGCTTCCGTTGGATAGCGGCAAGTATCGGCGCGTATTGGTGACAGGTATCAACGCAAACGACATCAACGTTCTAGGAGATTGGAGCGCGATGCAAGCGAAAGAAGAGGTCGTTACCATTCTCGACGGGCTACGACAAATCGCACCCAATACAGAGTTTGATTTCATCGACCAAGGTTGGGACCCGCGCAACATGTCTCCGGATACCGTCGAAGCCGCTGCCGCGCACGCCCGTCAAGCTGATCTTAACATAGTGGTAGCCGGTGAATACATGATGCGTTTTCGCTGGACGGAACGGACGGACGGAGAAGACACCGATCGCTCTGATATTGATTTAGTAGGTTTGCAAAACGAACTCATACAGAAAGTGGCGGCCTCCGGCAAACCGACAATTCTAATACTTATCAATGGCCGTCCGCTCGGAGTAGAATGGGCAGCGACACATTTACCTGCAATTATCGAAGCATGGGCACCCGGCATGTATGCCGGACAAGCAATCGCGGAAATCCTTTATGGCAAAATCAATCCATCGGCGAAGCTGGCCGTCACTATTCCGCGCAGCGTAGGACAAGTGCAGATGGTATACAATCATAAGCCCTCTCAATATTTCCATCCGTACGTAGTAAAACCAAGCACGCCGCTTTGGCCGTTCGGCTTCGGATTATCTTATACCTATTATATATATAAGGACTTGACTCTCTCTACGAAAGAAATCAGTAAAGACGAATCGCTCCGCGTAAGCGTTAAAGTGACCAACGCCGGTTCTACTGACGGGACGGAAATCGTTCAGCTTTATTTGCGCGACAGATATAGTAGCGTCACACGTCCGGTAAAAGAGTTGAAAGATTTTGCGCGCGTTTACTTAAAAGCCGGTGAGACTAAAACGATATGCTTTACCATCACGCCAGAAAAGCTAAGTTTCTACGACAAACGAATGCAGAAAATCGTAGAATCCGGCGAATTTTTCGTCCTAATCGGGGGTTCTTCGGCCGATACGGAACTGTTAAAAGAGACATTTTTAGTGCGCTAAAAGCTGAAAATCAAAAAAGTATTAAACTCTGTAATAATTGTACTTGTAAGTATCCTACGTTATTCGGAATTTTGCTGCCGAAAGATTCATTTGTGGTATCTCTTTCCTAATGAGTAGTTCACACCCGTATTAGGAAACTGAGACAAAGGAACGTTTTAATAATAACTTTAACAATAACATGTATGAGAAACATTTTTGTTAGTTTACTATCGCTGTTAATGGTCTCCGGCCTCTCCGCACAAACTTGGCAACCGGCCGATCCGGATGCAACCCCCGAAGCCAAAGCATTGTTTGCCCGCCTGCTGAAATTGCAGGACAAAGGCGTTATGTACGGACATCAAGATGATTTGATGACCGGCAGCACTTGGTGGTACGAGCCTGACCGCTCGGATACGAAAGAGGCCGTCGGCGATTATCCCGGCGTAGTAGGTTGGGAGCTTGGCGAACTGGAATTGGGCGGCTCTCGAAGCCTCGACTCCATCTCTTTTGCGCAGGCCAGAGAAAGAATCATTTGGTGGCACAAACAAAACGGCATCATGACGATCAGCTGGCACGTGGTAAATCCGATCACCTCGCAGTGGCCGGGCATCAAAGAGCCAAATGGAGCCGGTTCGGCGTGGGAAGTGGAAATGTTAGCCGCTAATGATCCCGAAATGAACGCCGTGCGTAGCGTATTGCCGGGCGGTAAGAACCACGCCATGTTTAATACGTGGCTGGACAGACTGGCTCGTTATTTCAACACATGGCGCGACGAAGAAGGAAAACTGATCCCGTTCATTTTCCGTCCGTACCACGAACACTCAGGTAGCTTCTTCTGGTGGGGACGTACTCGCTGCTATGACGAAGAATACGCCGAGCTGTGGCGTTACACCGTGAAATATTTGCGCAACAAAGGACTGCACAATATTCTCTATGCTTATAACACCGATAAGGTATATTCGTCGGAAGAATACTTAGCCGGATACCCGGGCGATGAATATATTGATATGCTCTCCATCGACTGGTATGGACAAGGCGAAGAGTTTAATCAGAACGTAGATAAGGCACTGAAATTTACGACCGACTTGGCGGCGCAAAAGCACAAGCTACATGCGTTGAGCGAATGCGGTCCGATCAGTGCCGACCTGCAAAAGATTCTGGCAAAATACAAATCGTCGTACATATTGACATGGCGTAGCGCACCGCCGCGTGGCGGCTTCACACCGAGACCGACTCCCACGGCTGCACAAATCGCACAGATGCCCGCAGATCAACGTGAAGCATACGAACGTTGGATGCGCATGCCCAAACATTCAGACCTGCTGAAAATCATGAAGGACAATAAAAAATATTTGTTCTTGAAAGATATTCAGAATATTAAGTAACATCTAACAACAAACTTCTTCGTGTTGCAATTATGCCCGTATGTAAGGAAATTATCAAGGTAAGATATGGAAATATCATACCCGCAAAAAATATTTTCCGGCTTTGATAATCTCCCCGCATAAGGGCATAGTTGCCAACCGAACGATGAGAATTATAACGCATAGACCATGAAACAGATTTTATTCTTTCTTCTGTTCGGCATGACGTGCCTGACAACACTGTGGGCGCAGGACGAACAGCCTTGGTACGTGGATCGTTTTGTCGTGAATACGCCCAGTCCGAAAGCCAAAGACATGCCGCTGATTAAAGTCAACGGCAATCATTTTGAGACGCCCGACGGCAATACGATCCTCTTTCGCGGAATTGCCATTTCAGACCCTGACAAAGTGGAACGACAAGGACATTGGAACAAAGCGCACTTCGAACGTATCAAAGCATACGGCGCGAATATCATACGCGTGCCGATTCATCCCGTAGCATGGCGCGAACGCACACCAGAGAAGTATCTTGAGTTGCTGGATCAAGCCGTCGAGTGGTGTACCGACTTAAAAATGTATGTCATGCTTGACTGGCACACCATCGGCAACTTGGAAATGGAAATGTTCCAAGATCCGATGTACATCACTACCAAACAAGAAACATACGACTTTTGGCGTAAAATTTCCATGCGCTTCGCCGGCAACAATACGGTGGCTTTCTATGAACTTTTCAACGAACCAACGACTTACCGCGGACAGTTGGGAGTTTGCTCATGGACGGACTGGAAAAAATTAGTTGAGAACATGATTACCATTATCCGCTACGCCGACAAAGAAACTATCCCTATCGTGGGTGCTTTCGACTGGGCTTACGACCTGACGCCCCTGCGGATAGAACCTATCAATGCGGATAACATCGCTTACTCTACGCACCCGTACGCCAACAAAAGTCCGCAGCCATGGAACGCTACTTGGGAACAGAACTTCGGCTTTGCTGCCGACACGTGGCCGGTGTTTGCTACCGAGTTCAGTCACGACTCTATGGAACGACCCGTATTGAAAGATCCGGCCAAAGGTTTTGCTCCGGATAACTTCAAGTTGATAGACCCCGCCAAAGGGATGGTGAGAGGAAATATAGAGATGACGCCGGCCGAACCGATTGACCTGAAAGGCGATCACTACGGCAATCAAATCATCGGCTACTTGGAAGGAAAAGGGATCAGCTGGTGTATTTGGGTTTACGACCCCGAATGGGGCGGCGGAAAGATTAAATCGTGGAACTACGAACCTACCGAGGGGATGAAGTTCTTTAGTGAAGCAATGAAAGGAAATTTAGATATTCAAAAAAAACTTAAAAAATGAAACGGCTTATATTATGTATTTGGATCGCGTGGCTGGCTATACCCGCCATGCAAGCTCAACAAGAAGATACCTCACCCACGCTGACGGCTAACTTCTCTAACGAATGGAAATTTCAAGCAGGCAAAGGCAGCGAACAGTGGGCGTCCGTTGACTTTAATGACGGCTCATGGAAATTAGTCAAGACCGATAAACCTCTTGCCGACTATGGTTTGAAAACCGATAACGGCACAGGATGGTATCGTAAAGCCATTACGCTGCCTAACGAATTCTATCGTTCCGCTACCCGCAAAGGCGGCATTATTTTGCATCTGGACAGCATTATGGGATCTGATACCATTTATCTAAATGGTAAAGAGATCGCGGCATTTTCGCAAGGCGGCATGAGACGCGGAGGCAACTTCATGCAACGTCGTTACTTCGTCGACGCCGATCTCATACGCGAAAATAACGTATTAGCCATCAAATTCTACGACAGATGGGGGCGGCGCATGAATACGGGCGGCGGCCTGCTCAAAGGAGCTAAGCTCTGGTTCACCACAGCGGAGACGTCGGACAGACTATTGATGGCTTATTCCATTCCCGATGACGACTTTATATTTTTCGGCGACCAGACGATAAAAGCGTCTGCCCTGCTTACAAACGACAACCCGTGGACGGTTAGCGGCGACTTCGTTCTAACCATCACGACGGACGATTTCCGACCAATCACCACGATGAAACAAACCGTGAGTGCCAAAGCGGGAGAAACAGCCGTCAGAACTTTCGAATATTCCAGTCAAGTGCCGGGTTTTTATCGGTTCACCGTACAATTTGTACGTAACGGCGAATCATTGATGGAAGAGAAATTCAATTTAGGCTACGAGCCTGAAAAGATTCAATCGCCCGTAGATTCACACAGCGACTTCAAAGCTTTCTGGGAAAACAACCTGAAAGAGCTGGCAAAGGTAGCTCCGGAATATAAAATGACGCTTGTGCCCGACGCATCCAACAAAGATTACAAAGTTTACTTGGTGGAAATGAAATCGCTTAACGGCAAAATTATTCGCGGCTATTATTCGCAACCTACGCGCGAAGGAAAATTCCCTATCCAAATAAACTACATGGGCTACGGCTCTACCCCGTATTATTCAAATACGCGATGGGACGGATTTGCGCATTATGTACCGTCAATTCGTGGGCAAGCATTAAACCGACTGACGCCGGAAGATGATCTTTGGATTACCATCGGATTGGCAGATAAAGAGGGCTATTATTATCAAGGAGCTTTCTGCGACGTAGTACGCGCGATTGATTTCGTATGTAGTCGCCCCGAAGTAGACGCCGAGAAGATTGCCGTCATCGGAGGTAGCCAAGGTGGAGCATTGTCCTTTGTGGCCGCCGCGCTGGACAAGCGCGTAAAAGTAGCTGCGCCAAGTATTCCGTTCCTGTCCGACTATCGTGATTATTTCAAGATAGTAAACTGGCCGAGAAGCGACTTTGACAATTATAAAAAGGCGCATCCCGATATGGATTGGGAACATGTGTACGATTTACTTACCTATTTCGACATTAAAAACTTAGCACCATGGATTACATGCCCACTTATTATGAGCTTCGGCATGCAAGACGAAACCTGTCCGCCGCATATCAATTTTGCAGCGTACAATCAAGTAAAATCGGAGAAAGTTTGGGTAGCTTGCGCCCGTTCGGGACATACGACCGATTCACATGCGCGAGAAGCCGAGCAAGCATTTATTCGCATACACTTAGGTCTTCCGATAGATTATTAACTACATAAACTAAGGATATGAAAGTTTTTCGTTTCACGCTATTCGTTTTAATTATTTCATTGGCCGGCGAACTATATGCACAAAGCAACCAAGAATCTTGGGCGATGTACAACGTTTATGCCGATGCTAATACGAAAATACGCCAAGACAAAACGCCGGTAAAAGCCGTCTTCATGGGCAATTCCATTACCCAAATGTGGTATTATATGCGGCAAGATTTCTTCCAAAGCAATAACTATCTCGGACGAGGTATCGGCGGACAAACCACGCCGCAAATGCTGTCGCGGTTCCGGTTGGACGTAGTAGCCTTGCATCCGCAAGTGGTCGTAATCAACGGTGGTATCAACGATATTGCCACCAATACCGGAACCTACGACTTCGAGTTTACGTTCGGCAACTTCCAATCGATGGCGGAAATCGCAGCCGCCAACGGTATCAAAGTAATCCTGACGTCCGTACTGCCGGCCGCTGAGATTCCTTGGCGCAAAGAAATTTCCGCCGTACCGGCTAAGGTAGACCAGCTCAATGCGGCGATCAAGGAATACTGTCAAGCGAAAGGTTTCACCTATTTGGACTACTATACGCACCTCGTTAGTAACGACGGGAGTAAAGGGTTGCCCAAAGAATATACGAGCGACGGCGTACACGTAACCGCACAAGGATACGCAGTCATGGAGAAACTGGTAAAAGAAGCTATTGACAAAGCACTTGCGAAATAACTATATACTCAGTAAAGTATAATGAGCGAATTTGAACAGAGAAAATCGCAATTACTTGCCGACTATGAAAATCTTATTCATCGGCCAAACGAAATTGCGACGCATAACAACGGGGTTTATACCCGCTACAAATATCCGGTACTAACGGCCGCGCACACACCGGTCTTTTGGCGGTACGATTTGGACGAACATACGAATCCTTTCCTTATGGAACGTATCGGTATGAACGCGACAATGAATTCCGGTGCTATTAAATGGCAGGGAAAATACGTGTTGATGGTACGTACCGAAGGCGTGGATAGAAAATCATTCTTTGCCGTGGCCGAAAGTCCCAATGGAATAGATAACTTCCGCTTTTGGGATCATCCGATTACCATGCCGGAGGATATTATTCCGGCCACTAATGTGTATGACATGCGGTTGACAGCCCACGAAGACGGTTGGATATACGGCGTCTTCTGTGCCGAACGCCACGATGATACGGCACCCGAAGGAGATCTGTCTGCGGCTGTCGCGACAGCTGGTATCGCCCGAACAAAAGATTTGAAGCAGTGGGAACGATTGCCTGACTTGAAGTCCGCACATCAGCAGCGCAATGTAGTATTGCATCCGGAGTTTATCAACGGAAAGTATGCGCTCTATACCCGCCCGCAAGATGGGTTTATTGAGACCGGTAGTGGTGGTGGCATCGGTTGGGCATTGATTGATGACATTACGAATGCGGAGATTGCCGACGAAACAATTATCGATGCGCGTTATTATCATACGATCAAGGAAGCCAAAAACGGCGAGGGGCCGCCACCTCTGAAAACGGAGAAAGGCTGGCTCCATCTGGCGCACGGTGTGCGCTATTGCGCCGCCGGTTTGCGGTATGTCTTATACCTTTATATGACAGATTTGGCCGACCCCTCCCGATTGATAGCTGCTCCGGGCGGATATTTTATGGCTCCCGAAGGAGAAGAACGTATAGGCGACGTATCCAACGTCTTGTTTGCTAACGGATGGATAGCCGATGATGACGGAAGAGTGTTCATCTATTATGCTTCCAGCGACACGCGTATGCATGTCGCCACGTCAACTATCGAACGTTTGACCGATTATTGTCTGCATACGCCACCCGACGGATTGTCTTCTTCGGCATCCGTACGCACATTAGACCGGCTCATTGACCACAACCTCCAAATCTTACCCACATGATTACACTGAAAGAAAAAATAGGCTACGGCTTCGGCGACATGGCGTCGTCCATGTTTTGGAAGATATTCGGGATGTATCTCCTATTCTTCTATACGAAGGTATTCGGCATTGACCCTGCGGTCGTAGGTACCATGATGCTTATCACCCGACTGTATGATGCGATCTCAGATCCCTTGATGGGTATTATTTCCGACCGCACGCAGAGTCGTTGGGGCAAGTATCGTCCCTATTTGCTTTGGTTTGCTATCCCGTTCGCACTGATCGGCGTGCTTACCTTCTATGTGCCGCCGTTCAGCCCGACCGGCCGATTGATATACGCCTATATCACCTATCTATTGATGATGACGGTGTACACCATTGTCAATGTGCCGTACGCCTCACTCTTAGGCGTCATGTCGGCCAATACGAAGGAACGCAACGCACTCTCTTCCTACCGCATGTTTTTCGCTTTCATCGGCAGTTTCATCACCTTTATGTTGCTGCAACCGCTGATTGACGGTTTCGCCGACGCTTTCGGTAGCGGAACGACGTCGGCAATAGCAGCGAAAGATGCTGCGACGGGCGTGAGCGTCGAGCCGATCGGTTGGACACTGGCCGTTGCGGTGATCGGATTGATATGCGCCGTATTGTTTTTCTTGTGTTTCAGTTGGACACGCGAACGAGTAAAACCGGTCAACGAGGCGCAACACAGTTCCGTGAGCGAAGATTTGAAACGTTTGCTCGGCAATGCGCCGTTTTGGATATTGCTGGTGACGGGTTTGGCCGCTTTACTTTTCAACGCCATACGCGACGGCGTAGCTTTGTTCTATTTTACCGACTATATTCAGCTTTCATACAAAATGCCGTACTTCGGTTGGACGATGGCGACCATTTACCTGTTGATCGGCCAAGCCGGAAACATGGTAGGCGTGGCTTTGTGCACACCGCTTTCCAATCGCTTCGGCAAACGACCGACCTATATCGCAGCCATGTTGGCGGCGGCCGTGCTCAGCGTGTTCTTTATGTCGATAAAACCCGACCAGATAGCCTCTTTACTTATCTTGCAGGCCGTTATTTCCGTATGCGCCGGTTATGTATTGCCCTTGCTATGGAGCATGTTTGCCGATATTGTCGACTATTCGGAATGGAAAACCGGACACCGCTCCACGGGACTTATCTTTTCTGCCTCTTCTTTCTCGCAGAAAATGGGATGGGCATTAGGCTCCGCGCTTGTCGGTTGGCTGTTGGCCGCGTTCGGTTACAATCAGGATGCCTCTACGCAGTCTGAGACCGCTATCTATGGTGTTCGGCTCATGATGAGTTGGCTGCCGGCCGTAGCTTGTCTCGCAGCGGCAATAGGTATGTGGTTCTATCCGCTGGCAGAAGCCAAAGTGAAAGCCGTCATGCAAGATTTGGACAAGCAACGTCATGAAGCAAAACGCTAAAACGTATTCGAGGAAGCCTTTTTCGATCAAAGAAATGGAGAAGGTTTCACGTATCGCCCTCACCGATCAAATTCTGCCGTTTTGGATGAATCGCATGACCGATCGCGAACATGGCGGATACTACGGACGGATGACCGGACAGGATGTTCTGATGCCGCAGGCCGACAAAGGTGCCGTTTTGCACGCACGTATTCTCTGGACCTTCGCAGCCGCGTATCGCGTGCTGCGACGTCCGGAGTATTTGGAAGCCGCATGGCATGCCAAACGCTATTTGATAGACCGTTTCTACGATTCGGAATACGGCGGAGTCTATTGGATGTTGGATTATCAAGGGAATCCGACGGAAACAAAAAAGCAGATCTACGCATTAGGATTCGCCGTTTACGGACTAAGCGAGCTATATCGGGCGACGGGCGACGCAGAAGCATTGGAATACGCCATTCGTTTGTTCGAGAGCATCGAAGCACACAGTTTCGATGCCGAACGTAACGGATATTTCGAGGCTTTTGCACGCGACTGGTCACCGCTCGGCGACATGCGCCTCAGCGACAAAGACGCGAACGAATGCAAAACGATGAACACGCACCTGCACTTACTCGAACCGTATACTAACTTGTATCGCGTTTGGCCTACGGCACGCTTAGCCGAACGCCTGCATAATCTGATACGGTTGTTTCTTGACAAATTTACGGACGACGACGGACATCTGCACCTCTTTTTTACCGAAGATTGGCAAAGTCGTTATCGAATTCACTCCTATGGGCACGAAATCGAGGCCTCATGGTTGTTGCACGAAGCCGCTTTGGTGTTGAAACAACAAAGTCAGATCTCACGACAAGATACGGAGATAATTGATTATGATGCTTTGTTATCGGAAGTAGAAACGACGGTCAAACGAATAGCCCATGCGTCGCTCGAAGGATACCAAATGCTTAAAGGAACAGCCTATGAGCGTAATCTGGATACCGACCACACCGATACCGAAAGACACTGGTGGGTGCAGGCCGAAACCGTTGTCGGCAACCTGAATCTCTATCAATATTTCGGCGACAAAGAAGCTCTCAAACGCGTCCAAGAGACCTATTTCTTTATCCTCGACAAGTTGGTAGATTACGAACACGACGAATGGTTTTGGAGCGTCAGCCTCGACGATGTCGAAAACCGTAAGGACGACAAGGCCGGCCCTTGGAAATGCCCCTACCACAACGGGCGCATGTACTTAGAGATAATCGAACGAGCACCGTGTATTAAAAAGTAAAAGCAAAGTAAGCTGCCCTTTGGGCAGCCTACTTGCTTTTCATACCTAATCATGCAGTACGTCTTCCGGATTCTGTCGCCACGCGAGCATAATATAATTGAGTTTCGCCCCTTCGGCAGTAGGAGTAAACCATACTTTCTGCTTAATTTCCGTCTCTATCTTACGATATACAGAAACAGGAATCGTAGTATAAGGACTATAATTCGTAAACTGAAAATAAACTTCCATAACTTTTCCTGTATCAGAATTTATGCACATAACTATGGAAAAGTTTACACCTCGTACTCTCTGTTTAGCAGCTGTGGGAAAAGCATTGCGAACTATGGAATAACATAAAGGTTTCGTCCATGTTTCTTCCGCAAATAGTTTCACTTCTCCATTATAGAGCCTTCCTGTCGCTTTATATACAGGATCCACATACACGAGTGAGGAGGGCTTACTATACAAAGTAACAAGTTGCGCGTCATCTACATCGCATTGATACGTATAACCGTTTTCATAAAACGTCTTCGGCTTTTCGTAATAGTTGACCGATGTTTGTGAGGGAGATAGGTTACTACTATTATTTGTCGTAGTCTCTATCCTATAATCATTGTCACTGAGTTGAGCAAATACCGACTGAGTAACGAACGTCAATACGAATAATAATCCTAACTGTTTCATATTGTTCTCTATTATCGGATGATTAAATCATCATAGGAAACCACATACATCGTCCTTTCGGCGATAAAGATAGGACATCTCCCGCACTATTTCCAAATCTTCTCGGAGTTTTTTCGACATCTCCCCCGCTGCTCAGATTAAGCCCTTTTGTCGCTCAAATAACTGACTAAGTTGTTGCAACGAACGAGTTAGATATTTTCATAACTTAGTCAGTTATTTCAACGAGAAAGCCACAAAATTTCATCAGATACGGTTCGCCGTCCACCAACAAGGTATAACCTCCGTTTTTCTCAATAAGCTGCGGAATCTGCGTCGCTCCGGATTGGCCGAAAGAGAGATCAAAATTCATTACAGTCATTACGACTGCCACACACAGGATACTAAATATTCTTTTTGTTCTATTATTCATCATTTATCAAGTATTTATTATTTATACCGATAAAGCGTAATACGCTGAATGCTGAGACCGGGCATTTTGAGACCGGTGCCCGAGAATGTACTGCAATGCGTTTCATCGCCGTTCAGTAAGCGGCCGGGTTTCCAATTGCCGGCGTTGTCAAATACGCCTTCATAGACTTTGTCGATACCTATCAAAGGCTCGTTGCCGGGTACCTTAGGCGCAAATCGTACGTTGAGACCTCTCGCAATCACTATATATTCGTCTTTGCCGAGGTTGATAATCAACCCGCCGGCCGGATTTGCTTCAATCGTACGCGGCGAGGACGCATCAGCTGTCACGATATAGTCGCCCAGCTCAAAACTTTGCGTCGGATTGTCCTGATCAATAAACATACCGCGTATCGTTCCTTTGCCCTGATGCGCCGTAATCATCGGCGTCATGCCTTCAAGTAATGCGTAAGTGTCGGCCAACGGATCGCCCGCCACGGTTTGTACCGGACGTGGCGCATTGGTGCCCGTCACCGGCGCACCCGTAGGCACAGGCGTCGGGGCAGGCGCACCGCGACGGCCATCTATGCCGAACGGAGAGAACCCGATCAGGTTATGCTCACCGAGTGCCCACAACAGACGCGATGCACCGATCGCACCGCCCCGTGTTTCGGGCACGAAGATAGCGTTACCTAAACGATCGTAGTTGGCTACCACCTCGGTAAATATAGGCAGATAAATATCCGGCGAAAGGAAATCAATGGCCGGTGCGCCGCAATGCCACATGTCCATGACTTGCGGGAGCGGGCCACCGCCCGGGAAACGTCCCGTCCACGGATAATCCGGTCCTTTCAGCCATGCGTTGACGTACAACGGAATATCGTATTCCTTCTTTCCTTCGGCGGCTATGTAGCCCACATATTTTGCATAGTGGTAAGCCATAAAAAGCTCTTCCGTATAGAACGACATCGCCCGCCAATCACTGTGGTTGACCGTGCTACGTCCGAATACTTCTTCCCACGTTCCTTTCGTCTTCGAGCCGTTCGCTTTCCATACTTTACTCAGTTCAGCACCCAAGTTGTTCTTATTCTTCGACAAGAACGCCGAAAGATCCGCCGGGATCTCTCCGTTAAAAGCAGCGTTGGCCGCCGGTGAAAAATCGCGCACGGTATTCAGGATACCCATCTCGTTTTCCACTTGTACCATCAGTACCGTGTAGTTTTTATCAAACTCTTTCAGGTGCTTCATGAGTGCGGCGAAAGCTTTGGCGTCCGCTTTCATAGAGTTCTCCGACAGCGTGGAAAGAATCTCGATACTTTCGCCCTTCTCATTTTGCGCACGCGGGAATCGTTTGTAGTCTTTCTTCACCCACGAAGGCATATAGATAGAGCCACCGTTTTTCCAGCTACCGAACCAAAGGAGCACCAGTTTGAGATTAGATTTCTCCGCGCCGCGAATCATCGCATCGACTAACGTGAAATCAAACCTCCCTTCTACGGGTTCCAACTGCTCCCAAGCAACGACGGCTAGTACGGTGTTCAAATTCTTGGCAGCCATTTGCGGCCAAATAGGCTCCATGTACTCAATGCTTGAGGTGGAGGAGTTGTGCAACTCGCCGGCCAGCATCAGGAATGGTTTCCCTTCTACGATCAATTGCGTAGCGGTACCCTGCTTACGCAATGTCGGCGCGGCAGATTGGGCTTCGAGCATCAGATTGCAGCCCAACAAAAATGTCAGAACGACAAAGAGGGGTTTCTTCATTACATTAAATTGTTTAGTGATACATATTCTTTTGAAAAAGCACGTCAAAGATAACTACCAGCCCGGATTTTGCACTAACATCCCTTCGGAAATTAATATCTGGCTTTGCGGGATACGCAACAAACCGGCTTTTTCCAACGAGAAATTGATGTTCTTCACACCCGGTTGCCCACCGTTCAGCACGGGAGCATTAGTTACGTCGAGAATTTCCTTCGCTTTGGTCAGACCTTGTCGAAGTACGTCGTAATAGCGGATACCCTCGAATACAAACTCAAAGCCTCGTTCATCGAAAATAGATTGCGCAGTAGCCGTCACCCGATGATCGGTGTCTTCAAAAGCACGGTCGCGCACCATATTCAGATACGTTTGTGACTTAGCCTGATTCGTTTCCAATTCCAACTCAGCAGCCATCAGCAACACATCGGAATAGCGCATGAGAATCGCGTCTTGCGGTTCGGACTGCCAACTGCTACCGCCCACCGTCTGCGGATAAGACCTCGTCTTATCGTTCGGATCCGTCAACGTCTGATATTTCTTTTGGAAATAGCCCGTAAATTCGCGTTGGTCGTTGCCCGTATTGGGAATCCCTTCGCCTTCGCAATCGATGATAGAGGCGTAGCGGCGCGTATCTCCTTCCGCGAAACTATTGAAACACTTCGGCGTAATCGTAGCCATACCCCAACCCGGATAGAACGGCTCATAATCTCCAGCATTAGCGATGCCACGCATGCCGGTATAACGTTGGTATTGATTGGAACGCATCGTAGAATGACGGATGCAGAACATAATTTCCGGATTGTATTCGCCGGCATAACTCAACGTCGGGTCTTTGTGATAGTTTTCCATCATAGACCACGGCCACAGCGAACCATAGCGTGGTACCAATGCATGACCGCTATTTTGAATACAGTCTTCCAAATAGTTGATTACTTCCTGCTTCGTAACTCCGGGAGCTTCCGATTTGCCGTAATAGCCCGTATAAAACAAATATACGCGAGCAAGATATCCTTCGGCCGCCCATTTGGTTACGCGTCCGAACTCGGCTTCCGGAGTACTTTGGAAGCTAACACTCGGTAAGTTCTCAATAGCAAACTTCAAGTCTTCGATAATATATGCGTAAACTTCATCGGGATCCGTTTGCGGTATCAACTCCGCTTGCGACGATGTAATGAGCGGAATGTGTCCGAAGTTGCGTTGCATCTCGAAATAGAAATGGGCGCGCAACATACGAGCTTCCGCTTCATAGCGATTGCGTAAATTTGTGTCACCTCCCCAATCTATCTGATCTAATGTCTCCACTAAAACGTGGCAACGACGAATAGCCGCGTAGAAACGTCCGCTCCATGTGTAGCGATTTATTTCCAAGTCATTGTAATCCGTCCATTCGTCCCAAACCTGATTACCGAAAGCATCGGTATAACCGCCGCCGCCGTAACATTCGTCCGAAGCGATATTGGCTATAAAGAAGAAGTCGCCATAACCTCCGGGTAAACGATTGTAACAGCCTACAAGTGTCTCCCACGCGTCCTGCGGCATTTGATAGTATCCCGCATTGGTCTTTTGCGTCATTGGTACACTGTCGAGAAAACTATTGCTGCACGCGCTCAAAAGCCCGCAAAGCAGCAAACATTGAACTGATTTTTGAAAATATCTTTTCATGTTGTTCTCTTTTTTAGATTAGAATTTTACGTTTACACCGAACAATACGGTTCTCGGACGGGGATAAAAACCTATATCTACACCCGAACCCCACGACGAAGAACTCCAACCAACATCGGGGTCCATTCCTGAATAACCGGTCACCGTCAACAAATTCTGTACGGTCGCATAGAGGCGCAACTGCCCCAACGGAGAGTTAGGTATCAGTTTATTGAAGTCATAGCCCAACGTAATGTTGTTAATGCGCCAGAAATCGGCATTTTCTACATAAAGCTGTGACAAATATCGCCAGTTCCCATTCGGTTCATCGCCCTGCGTTACACGCGGCATCGTATTGCTACTGCCAGCACCCGTCCAACGTCCCAATATTTTCGTCGGATAATTATATTGGAAACGCTCCATCGGACGATAGGCTTGTGCAACTTGATGTCCGAACGACCCATTGCTGGATAAGTAGAAGTCAAATCCTTTGTAAGCCAACGAAACGGATAATCCCATCGTAATATCCGGATACGGATTGCCTAAGTCAATGTTATCACTCATATCAATTTGGCCGTCGCCATTGTAGTCGGCAAATTTTACGTCGCCGGATAAAGCGGTAGGCTGAATAACTTTCCCTTCCGCATTCTTGTAATTATTGATTTCTTCCTGCGTCTGGAAAACCCCTAACATATCCAATCCCCAAAAGTAACCGATCGGATAACCTTCTTCCGCACGGTACATCTCTTGCATACCTTTGAAAAGGACATCCTGAGGACCGTGAATAATACCTTCGTCGTTTGGAATATCCAATACTTCGTTCTTATTATAAGCTAAATTTCCGCTAATCGAATAACTCAGTTCGCCCACATAGTCACGATAACTCAAACTTAACTCAAGTCCGCTATTACGCACGCTACCGCCGTTGACAAACGGATTGGAAGGCGCACCGAGTACAGCCGGAACAGGAACTTGTATCAACCAGTCCTTCGTAGTTTTCGAATAATAGTCCAACGCTGCATTCAGCTTGCCTCCGAAGAAACGAGCATCGAACCCTGCGTCAAACTGCTCGGAAGTTTCCCACTTAACATCCGGATTCGGCATACGGTTCTGATAAGTGCCGACATAATTTGTATTGGTGTTGTCGTTCGGTCCGAATTCATAATTGGCATTAGAAGCAATCGTAGCCAAATAAGAATAGGTGCTAATTCGCTGATTACCATTCTGTCCCCAACTTACTCTCAGTTTTAAGAATTCCAACCAGTCTCGTGTGGATTCCATGAACGGTTCATTCGTAATTACCCAACCTGCCGAAGCCGAAGGGAAATAACCCCAACGATTGTTTTCACCAAAGCGAGATGAAGCATCAGCACGCACCGTCAACGTTCCCATATAAGTCTCGTTGTAATCATACGTCACACGGCCGAAATAAGACAGCAAGTTATCCACATCATTGGGAGCACCCGACACAGAGATTTGACCCGTATCCACATTGGTCGCATTAGAAATCCACGCGTGATCGAAATCCGAGAACGTCAACGCACGTTTCAATGCATATAGACTTTCTCCGCCGGAACGTTGCGCTTGCATTCCCAACAAGACATTGAACGAATGAAGCTCATTGAGTTTGAAATCGTAATTGACCGTATTCTCCCAAGACCAGCTATAAGACTTATTGGCACGCTGCTCCACGTAGTCCATTTGATTCATGTCCGTCGAACTCAATTGATAGACGGGAAGATACTTGCGATAGGTGTAATTAGTATAATCCAATCCGAACGAACTCTTCCATTTTAACCCCTTTATCGGTTGTACCTCAATATAGACGTCACCCAAGAAACTGTTGGTCTGCGTTGCATTCTGATTTTTATAATACAGCGATCCCATCGGATTACTCTCTTCCGGAAACCACGCTGTGGCTTGCGCATAATTACCATCCGCATCATAGACCGGTAAGAAAGGCGTAGCCTGCAACGCATCGTGTATCAGATTATCATACTGACCTCCGTTGCTAATACCGTTTCGTGTCCGGTATGTATAAGATAGGTGATTGCCGACCTTAATCAAGTCGCCATGCAACTTGTGTTCGCTATTGGCGCGAAAGGTGTAGCGGTCACTATTAGAAAATTTAGAGCCGCCGATGACGCCCTCTTGTGCGCTGTATGCCAGCGAGAGAGAATATACGCTTTGATTGGTTCCGCCATTCACGGCCAGCACGTGGTTTTGTGTCAGCGCATTCTTTTCCACCAATTCGTCCAGCCAATTGGTTCCCATGCCTAAGGCAGGTACGTTAATACCGAACTCATTTTGCCAATTATAAGCTTGTTTACCCGAGTTGACGGCTGCTTCGTTCTGTATCATCGCATAGTCTTGTGCGTTCAGCATTTCTGCCAATTTCGACGGACTTTGAAAACCGACAAAACCATCGTACGAAATGACCGCCTTGCCTGGCTTACCTTGCTTGGTAGTGATCAACACGACGCCGTTGGCTGCGCGCGCTCCATAAATAGCTGCCGAAGCGGCATCCTTCAATACATCTATTGATTCTATCTCAGACGGATTGATATACGCAATGCTGCTCGTTTGCATACCATCCACGATATAGAGCGGCGTCGCGTCACCTACTGTACCTAAACCACGGATATTTACCTTGAAGTCCTCTCCCGGCTGGCCGGAAGACTGGGAGATAAATACACCGGGAGATTGGCCGACCAACGCATCCAATGGATTCTGAGCATTACGCTTCAAGATGTCATCCCCTTTCACTTGAAGATTGGCACCGGTAAGTAGTTTTTTCTTCTGAACGCCGTATCCTACGACAACCACTTCATCAAGGGTTTGCGTGTCTTCGTCCAAAATAATTTGCAGCGACTGTTGATTGCCCACGGTAATCTCTCTCGTGCGATAACCGATGAAGCTCACTATGACGACCGAGTTGTTTGTCACGTCCCTCAACGTGAAATTGCCGTCAATGTCACTAATGGTGCCGGCATTGGACACGCCTTTCACACGGATGTTTGCGCCAATTACACTTTCGCCTGTTTGGTCGAGCACTATTCCGGTAATAGTGCGTCCGATCTGCTGTTGCTGAATTTGTTTATCGGCATTGCGACTCTTCATCAGCATAATATTTTTCCCCTCAAAGGCGTAACCTATTTCCGTGCCCTTGAATAGAGAAGCGAGTACAGCTTGTAGTTGTTCGTTATCGGCTTCAACGTCAACGAGTGAGCTGACATCAATTTCATTCTTATCATAAACGAATAAGAAGCCAGTTTGTCTCTCGATGTTCTTCAATACATCCAGAATCGACAATTGTTTAACATTGAGCGAGATAGGGGTTTCTTGCGAGCGAATATCCGCTGCGTACAACCCCAAACTACAAACGAAAAAGAAAATTAAGGTAAACCGCATAATCAATACTAAGCGATTAAACAAAGGATTTTTTTCTTGCAATAAATTACATTTCATAACTTTGCGACTTAAAGTTTGTATTAGACTTATCGTTTCTAAAAGAACTTTTACAACCGGAATATGTGGCAGCATGTTCCGGTTTTTTAGTGTTTCTCAGACCCTGTCCATAGGCGCGTCCTCCCTTTTTTATTAATGAATAATCGGTTTAAATCATCGTATGGTTATAATATTGTTCTCATCGTCTTTCGTATAACAGAAGTCATTGTTCAATTGGAAAACCTTCAAGATGTGCTCTACCCCATCCTTCGTACGGAACTTACCCGTATATCTCCGTCGCGCAAATGCCTCGTTCTGCACCACGATCTGCACATCATAGTAAAGTTCTATCTTTCGTATCATATCTTCCACCGGTTCGTCGTCTAAGCTGATAATACCGTCTTTCCACAGCAAGAAATCAAAATTGGAAATCGAATCCGTTTCCAACGCGCCGCCGGTAGCAATGAGTCGTTCGTTCGGTTGCATTCGATAGACGCTACTGCCATCCGCTCGTCCGACGGTCACTACTCCTTCTAACAAAGCAACGTCGAACAACTTTGATTTGTCGTAAGCCATCACATTGAATTCCGTCCCCAAAGCAGTCACCTCATAAGTGGCCGTACGAACTACGAACGGATGCTTAGCATCCTTTGCTACGCAAAAATATCCCTCTCCATCGAGAATAACTTCCCGTTTCGTATCGCCGAAACGATTGGGAAATATCAGACTCGAACCAGCATTCAGCCACACCTGCGTTTCATCTACCAACGTCAACAACACGCGTTGACCAGGCGGCACTTGTATGGTCTGCATCACCGGATCAGGCGGTGGTACAGATGCCCGTTGATAGAAATAGATACTTGCCGCACATGCGAATAACGCAATAACTGCAGCCACGCCCGCCATCCATGATCGGCGGTACTTCGATACGTACACCCGCTCACTATCCACCGCATTCCAAAGAGCGACATCGTACACCTTTCGTACTTGTTTTAACTCTATCTCGTGTGCCGAACTCTCATTCACCCATTCCATTACTTGCCGCTTCTCATCCGGCGTAGCACTCCCCTCGATGTATTTCCTAATCAACGTATGATTCATTCATTTTTCCCTTTTATACGTATAAGACGACTGAGCGGAGAAGAACCCTAAACCGACCGGCAAAAAAAATGAGGTTACCCTGTCGGATAACCTCCTCGCTGCTTAAAATAACAACGTCAGCTATTGAATTTTCCCGCCTTGAAAATAAATTATCTAAGTTAGATATTACACACACATACGCGGCCGTTGCGACCGTCTACAAGTAATCTTTCAGATGTCGGCGCAATTGTTTGATCGCTCTGTTAAGATGGTATTCTATGGCTTTCGATGAGAGATTCATACGCTCCGCTATATCCTGCATCCGGTGTCCTTGTCGACTAAGCAGGAATATACGGCGAGTTTTAGCGGGTAAACTCCGCAGCGTATCTTGCACAATGACGCGAATATCGGCGGCAAACAATTCATTCGGGTCGCAAGCTTCTAATAAGGCTATACGCATATTCAATTCATCGGCATCCCATTTGGCTCGCTCCGTAAGTTTTGTCGTCCGGATTACTTGATGTTTCAAATAATCCAGTGAGCGATTGCGAAGAACAGTGAGCAAAAAAGCATCGGGACGGTCGATCGTCCGCTCTTTCAATTCCAACCATAGTGCAACCAAGGCATCGGCGACAATATCTTCCGCTACCGCTACATCATGGACGTAAGAGATGGTAAAACGCAGGGCTTTGCCGTAAAGTTGGTTGTATATCGTATCGAATGACAGGTGTTCCTCTGTATTCATTAAGTTTGCTTTACTGTTTCGAATCTCTGAAAATTGACGCCGCAATAATCGGAATTTGTGCGGGAACGAGTAAATTTTAAGTCCCTGAATTCATGGAAAAAGAAGTCAGCGGCTCAAAGGCCGCTGAAATCTACGTTTTCAAATACCAACGTCGGGATACGCCACGACGAGCTGAGACGCGGATCATTTCCCACTTCCGCCAGCTGCGACCATAGCTTCACAAAATTACCCGTGACGTTCATCTCGTTGACAGGTTGTGTCTGCTTGCCGTTTTCTATGAGGAATCCTTCGATACCGTACGAGAAATCGCCGGTAGAGCTGTTGCTGTTGCCACCGTTGAAGCCAGTTACAAAAATACCTTTATTGACGCTTTTCACCAATTCATCGAGGTTTTTCGTTCCCGGCTGCAATACTAACAGGGACGCACCGCTAATAGTCGGTTCCACGTTCATCTTTTTTGCGTTGTAAGTATCTACGTAATACGTCCGGAGCACGCCGTTTTCAAATACGGGTATCCGCTGCGTAGCAATACCCTCCGCATCGAAATAACGAGCACCCACCGCACGAATCAGATGCGGCTCGTCGATCAGAGTTAACTTATCGCTCGCCACTTTCTGCCCGATTCTATCCATCAGAAACGAATTTTTCTGCTGCAACGCCGAGCCGGAGAGCGCACTCATCACGGGACTGAGCACTTGCGTAGCTACGCGTGGATCTATCACCATCGTATATTTTCCGGACTTCACTTTGCGTTGTCCCAACTTACGCAGTACGCGCTCCAAGGCCTTTGTGCCGATGTCCTTCGTAGGTAAGCTATCGAAAAACAACGAAGACTCCGACCAACCGGATTCGGGACGCGCTTCACCTTCGCCGCGAATGCTGACACCCGCATACACGGAAAATGAAGTTTGACGGCTTGATCCTTCAAAGCCATTGCTCGTTAAACGATAGGACTCGTATTTCCGATCACTCCACGAGGAATCTACCGAAATGATGCGGTCGTCTTTCCCAATAGCCTCTTCGGCTGCTTTCCGCGCAATATCGGCCTTTTCATCAGGAAGCAGAGCATCTATTTTTTGGTCAAATTGTTCCAGATCGGGCAAACCTCCTTTGTAATATCTGGACGGATCCGGTAAGACGCGCGCAGGATCTTCTGCCAAGTAGCGCGTAGCTTCGATACCTTGCTTAATAAAGGTTTCCAATTCTCGCGCGTTCATACGATTCGTAGAATACTCGCCAAAGCGACCATCCACGTACAAACCGATGCTTAGCCCGTTTTCCGACGCTTGTTGCAGGCGATCTATTTCTCCGTTGCGTAGTTCAAATGCCGTGTTCGCGTTGGCATACAACGTTACCCGAGCTGCTTGGCACCCTTGTTTGAGCGCATATTCCATCGCCCGCTGTGCCAATTCTTTATGTGTACTTGCTATCATAGTTTTCAAAGTTATTAAATGAGACATTCACCTATCAACTTTCACCACCTACGGTGAGTTTGCTAACCAAAGCCGACGGCATGCCGCACGTCACGGGACAAGATTGTCCATCTTTACCGCATGTCCACGAACCGTCGTCAATTTTCGGATTATCACCCACCATCGTAATATCCGCTAAGGCTTTCGGACCGTTACCGATGATATTAATGTCCTTGATCGGCTGAGTTAGCTTCCCATTCTCAATTAAATAACCGGATTTGACGAAGAATGTGAAATCGCCCGCACCGATTTGTACTTGTCCGTTCGTGAAATTGTCGACGAAGATACCTTGTTTGACCGATGAGATAATATCTGCTTCTTTTATGTTACCCGCTTCCATATACGTTGCCCGCATGCGAGGAATCGGCATGTTGCGAAAAGATTCTCTACGTCCGTTGCCTGTTGACGGAATACCGTAGTGGTGGGCGCTAATACGGTCGTGTAGATAACTCGTGAGCACACCTTCTTTCACGATGTACGTCTTTTGTCCGTCTATCCCCTCATCGTCTATATTGAGCGAACCGCGATTGAACGGAATCGTCGCATCATCTATTACGTTGATATGGGCGTCGCAGATTTTCTTATTCAACTGATCGGAGAAAATAGATATGTTCTTCCGATTAAAGTCAGCCTCAAACGCATGGCCGATAGCCTCGTGCAACAAAATTCCCGAGCCGCCGGAACCCATGACTACCGGCATCTCACCACCTTTGGGCTTGATGGCAGCAAATAGGATGGCGGTGTTCGCTACCGCTTCTTTCGCAATGGTTTCCACTTCGGCGTCCGTCAGAAACTCAAAGCCTTTCTGATAAGAACGCGCCGCGCCTGCATTTTCATACTTGCCGTTTTCTTCCATCGTGCACGATGCGTTGAGAACAACCATCGGGCGGTAATCATAATACATCACTCCTTCCGAGTTCGCAAAGAAAATGTGCGAGGTGCGATCTTGTAAATTTGCTCTCACCTTTTGTACGCGTTTGTCGAGGGAGAATATTTGATCGTTGAGACGTTGCACGTACGGCATCTTCTCTTTAACGGTCACGTTCTCCCAAGGCGTTTGCACCGAGTAATAGTTGTGCGTCAACTTTTTCTCCGTCAAAGCCACAGGTTGGTGCGACTGATTGCTCTGCGCAATGCGCGCAGCGGTACGCGCCGCTTTCAGCATTTCATCAGCCGTAATGTTTTCTACATACGCATAACCGGTACGGTCGCCGGCCAATACGCGCACGCCTACACCGAAGTCGATATTCGAACCGCAGCGGTTCACCGCTCCGTCTTGCAAGCCGATAGAGTTATTGAACGTGTGTTCAAAAAACAAATCAGCGTAGTCGCCGCCTTTTTCCAATGCGGCTGCCAGTACTTGGCGCAATAGCGTTTCGGAAACGCCAAAGTGGGACAATGCCATCTGCACGCCTGCCTGCTTACTCGGGGCTGCGCATCCGCTCAACAGCGAGCTACCGATAGCCGGTGCCGCCAATGAGCCGATAAAAGCCAGCCCTCCCGATTTAATAAAATCACGTCTGTTCATATCCATTAATAATAAGTCCTAATTCGACATTAAACTTTCCAGTCCCTCCACGGTTAGTTTGCGATGAAACTGTCCGTGATACGCGACAGATATATCTCCCGTTTCTTCCGAAACGATAATGGCCAGCGCGTCCGAATCTTGCGAAATACCCAGAGCAGCCCGATGCCTCAACCCCAATTCTTTGGGTATCGACAAGTCTTGCGAAACAGGCAAGATACAACCGGCCGCCACGATGCGCTTTCCTCGTACGATCATCGCACCGTCATGTAACGGGCTATTCTTAAAGAAAATATTTTCGATGAGCCGCTGATTAATCTGAGCATCTATGGTATCGCCCGTTTCTATGATGTTATCCAACGGCATGTTGTGCTCCATGATGATAAGCGCGCCAACTTTATATTTACTCATGCTTTTACATGCCATAACGATAGGCATCCATTCCAGATGCGCATGATTTTCTTTTCTGTACCCCTTTGTAAAGAAGCGTACCAACTTATCTACTTGATGCCGCGTACCCAGCGTGAACAGAAAACGCCTTAGCTCATCCTGAAAAATTACTATCAACGCGACGGCACCTACGCTGTACAGGGCATCCAGTATAGAGCCGAGCAAACGCATCTCCAAGATTTGCGAGACAATGACGCGTACAAGGATAAAAATAAGGATTCCTATAAATATATTGATAGACCCCGAACCTTTTATCAGCTTGTAAATATAATACAGCAGCACGGCTACCAGCAGAATATCTATAAAATCTTTTAATCCGAAGCCTATAAACATAACGATCAAAGTTTAATGTGTTCCATTTTTAGTTGCTGCACGATTCGGACGGCTTCCATCGCTTGACGCACGTCGTGAACGCGCAAAATATGCGCCCCTTTGAGCAAAGCAATCGTGTTCAAAACGGTTGTCCCGTTCAGGGCGTTTTCTGAGGAGATACCCAGTAGCTGCGTAATCATCGACTTGCGCGAGATTCCCACCAAGACCGGCAATTCGAAGATGCGCAATTCTTCCATGACGGAAAGCAATTGATAATTGTGCTCCAACGTTTTTCCGAAGCCGAAACCCGGATCCAGAATTATATCTTTCACGCCCAAAGCGCGCAAACGTCGTACTCGCTCGGCCAAATAGAGAAAAACTTCCTCAATCAGATTCTCATAGTGCGGAGCTGCTTGCATATTCTGAGGAGTCCCTTGCATGTGCATCAGAACATACGGAATATTCAGACGGGCGACCGTTGCAAACATATTTTCGTCCATATCTCCGCCGGATATGTCATTGATGATATTCACGCCGTAATCTCGCACGCAAAATTCAGCTACTTCCGCGCGAAACGTATCCACGGACACGACGGCATCCGGATACTCGCGGCGCACGACACGCAACCCGTCGGCCAAGCGGCGCATCTCTTCATCGGCTCCGATGTGCTCGGCATTCGGCCGCGAAGAATACGCACCGACATCTATCATCGTCGCTCCTTCTTCAATGATTTGACGTACGCGTGCAGTGATTTGCGCTTCGGTCTGCATTCGACTATCGACATAGAAAGAGTCGGGCGTCAGGTTCAAGATACCCATTACTTGCGGCTCCGACAAGTCGAAAAGACGCCCGTTGATACAGATGGAAATAGCGTCGCTCATTCAATTATTCATTTCAGATTAAGCGCAAAGTTAATGATAATATCCAAACGCAGATTTTTTAGGTCGGATAATCTATTTTCCTCGTAAGAAAATCAAATTAGATACCGAGATAATTACATAACAAAGCCGGAAAAACACCCTGTCCGGCTTTGTCATAAGTACCCATCTTTGTCTACGTTGGCTATTATTTTTTGTTACCTCTATTTGTCAGGATACTCTTATCGCGCCATAGGTATTTGTTTCCTGTTTCACTTAAAGATTTTTCGTTTTTTAATAATGTCTTTTCATATTAGATTAGCATTACATATTGAGTGTAAAAATATAAATGCTTTTTTAATATAGGATAATACTTGACAAGGATAAAACATAAAAACATTGTACAATTGTAATGGTTCTATTGATTTTCTTTATTTTTATTTGGTCAAAAGTTCGTTGATATGTTATTTTTGTCAGTAGAAAAATAAAGAATACGCATGAAAGCACTGCCGTTCATAATTTGCATACTCTGCTGCGTGTTCGCTTGCCAAAGCAAGCAACGCACCGATGCCGAAGCCATCGTTCGGGAATGGATGGGGAAAGAGATTCGTTTTCCCGAACTGACAGGTGACACGGCGAGAGTATTGGATTCGTTGCTGACAAAAGAGTATAAGGTACTGTTTTACGTGGATTCTACGGGATGTACGAAATGTAAGTTAAACTTAGGCGTATGGGCGGGCTTGATAGAAGAAAGCAAGCGACAATTGAGTGATAAGGTTGGCTTCGTGTTCTTCTTTCAAGCGAAGAATCAACGAACGGTAAAATACTTGCTTGACAGAGAATATTTCGAGCATCCTGTCTTTATGGATCAAAGAGGAAAATTAAATAAGCGAAATGCTTTACCGACACAGCCGGCCTATCAATGTTTCTTGTTGGATAGAGACAATAAGGTACTAATGATTGGAAATCCGGCAGACATACCTTCGGTATGGGAGTTATACAAACGAGTAATAACGCAACAACTTAACGAGTAATAGTGCTCGTTATTAACATTCTAAAAATCTATTTTATGAACAAAAAAAGTAAATTATTAAGCGGCCTTTTGGCTGTTGTTCTGGTGGCAGTAGCTGCTTTGAACTTGGGTATCAACTCACAAAACAGTGAGTTAAGTGATTTATCGCTGGCCAACGTGGAAGTATTGGCACAGGAGATAACTTTTGGACCGATGTGTGCCAATGATCAAGATGGTGAATGTCGCTATCCGGCTGATCAATGGCAAAATGAAGACATTGTTATTAAAGGGAAATTTTACTACTTTAATTAACTTAACGTCATTAGTGTATAATCAATGGGTGGAATTCTCCACCCATTGATTATACTAACTTTGCAACTCAGTTATCCTATGAGAAAGCTATATATTTGTACGATTGTACTCATCTTCTTGAGTGCTTGCGGCGATTCTTTGGACTACACGGATAAGACACTGTACCATTTCCGCAACACGCCAGTAGATTCGTTGCACATATCGAATTATGCGGTACTGGAAAAATACGATCTCCTAATGCCTTATAGCGTGATTAAGCGCGGCAATATATATTATATTTGGGATGAAACATCCCGCGATAGCATTATCGTTCGTTTCAATACGAAAGATAGCACGATGATACGCGGTATTTCGTACGGACAAGGTCCGGGGGAACTATTGCCTTCAATTAAATTCAGAGATCGGAGAGATACGCTGTTTATCTATGATACGAACAGAAATCAATATTATACGGTTGACGAGAATGACAAGTATCTTTATATATCCAAGTACAAAACATATCCGGCAAGAGGAAAAGATGCCGAACGTACTTTTGATGTCCGTTTTTTACCTAATGGCTATATCACAACGGGCTTACAGGGAGACGCATGGTTGGCTACGTATGATAATCGAGACTCATTACTTACCACTATCACCTATCCGAGGTATCCAAGTTTTGAAAATGTGCCCAATAGGGAGTTAGGCTTTGTTTACTCGGGTAGTATTGTCATATTATCTCCGGACGAACGTAAGATAATCAGTGCCTCACGTAATGGTAGTAGCCTATTTTTCGGAACAATTGAAGAGGGTAATCGCATTCGTGAAGTGAAACGATGGGATTATCAAGAGCCTGAATTAAAGAGGGTTCGTATCTCAGAAAACGACTATGCGCATGCTCTTACCATAAACACCATTGAGGGTTTTACGGGTGTGGCTTGTACCGACAAGTACGTTTATGCGGTATATTCCGGTCGTACTGTGGCTACCCATGGATTAGGCTTACAAAACAACGGCGAATATTTACTTGTCTATGATTGGGACGGCAATCCCGTTCGGCATTATGTATTAGAGATACCACTTCGTTCGGTCGGCTACGAAGAGGAGACAGGTACGCTCTACGGGATTAGTCAGGATCCGGAAGGAGCATTGGTAGAGTATAAGTTGAACGAAGAAGGATTGTAGCTCGAAGTAAACTTTTATGTTACAATTATCGCTTCATAGGGTTTTGATCAGAGAGATATTGTTCTTTCTTTTCCTTGGCTGCGTAGCGTGCGTATCTTGTTTTCTTTCCGCTGCTCCTTTGAACCGTTCAAAGCTCTTGTTGTTGGTTGTCTTGGGTATTTGGTATGTGGCGTGTCGCCTGTTGTGCAGACGCCGCTCCGCCCGTGATACGTTTCTCTTCCTGTTCGTATGCAGCGGTCTGGCGGAATCCGTCTGGGGCTTGCTCCAACTCTACGGCTACCTACCCTCGCGTCACGCGCTCTTTCGGATCACCGGTTCGTTCCTGAATCCCGGTCCCTACGCGGGCTATCTGGCCGTCGTGTTCCCGCTCGCCCTCTACGACTACCTGTTTCGTAGGGGACTGCGCCGGTGGACGGGTGCGGCCGCCTGCCTGCTCATTCTGCCGCTTCTCCCCGCCGCGATGAGCCGCGCCTCTTGGTTGGCCGCCCTGTCGGGCGGGGCTGTCGTGCTGTACGGTCGTTACGCTTGCGTGCTACACGCTTGGGTGAAATCGCATGTCCGCTGGCTTCGTACGATGATTGCCGTCTCCGTCCTGCTGCTGCTTCTCGTTCCC
>JAISIB010000106.1 GCA_031262265.1 Prevotellaceae bacterium | reverse complement strand
GGTAGTTGACGGAGTAACGAGCGAATGTCCGTAGCTTCCACGATTTCCAAAAACTTATCCGAAGCGTTGTCGTTCAGGCGGCGGACGGCAGTAGCCGTGTCATACAGAGCGATGCCTTTGCGTGTCAGAAAATCTACGAGTTTCGTTTTGTCGAATGCTTTGCCGGATGCGTCTACGAAATAGCTCTTATCATGAAAGAAAATCAAACCCATAATGCGCCACATGTCGTTGTTGAAATTGGGATAATAAAAGTCCATCGACCAACGTTTGCCTTGGGGCGGGAAACTACCAAGCATCAGTAGTCGCGCATGCGGCGGCAAGAAAGGCAGAAGCGGGTGGCGTTCGATAAGGGATGGGGTCACAAGTACTTCTTTTAACAGTGATGTAGTAGTATAATCAATGAATATAATCAAAAACTCAGACTCCAAATACCTTTGGCTTTTTGAGCCATTCTGGCTTGCCTGCTTCCGATAGCATTCTCATCCCATTGATCATAGTCGCTTATTTCTTTGGTTGTTTGGAAGATTGATTGTAAATATAAGGCTTTTTTGATTTGGAAATTGTTATTGCTGGCTTTTAAGTTAAATCGTTTTTCTAATAGACACATATTACCTAAGCGAGATGATAAACTATCTATTTTATTATCGTCTACTGTCCACTCATTATTAGGTGATTGTGGCATAATATGTTCTATGGAATTATTATCATTATCTATATCAACTATGTTGCCATTGGACAAACGTTCTATTTCTCCCAATATATAACGTACAATCTTTGTCGTGTGAGAATTTATTGTAAATCTTTTTGTGGTAAATGCAGCTGCGAACTCTCTATCATTTATATAGACTGTTTCTAATAATTTGTTATTATATGTTTTTGTCTCAGAGATATTAAGAGCGACTGTATTATAAGCCCGTTCTATATCGTTAGGATTTTGTCCACAGATAATACTGTATCTGAAAGATATAAAGATAACTGATTTTAATGCTTTCTTAAAGTCAGCGACAGGTAATAACTTATTGGCAGCCATTAGTAGTGAATAGGGTTGTCTTAATCTAAATAAGTTCAGTAACCTTATATATTTAATAATATCTTGATCGTTCTCCCAATACTCATCCATAGGCTCTTTTAATGCGATAAAAACATCACTATACAAAAGGAGATCGTTCATTAAGCTGAAAACTTGCTCTGGTGCTTTTATCTCCTTTCTTACTTCCTTAAATAAATCATTGCTTCTAACCGTTTTATGCTTAGAGTTCCAATAATATCTTAAAAAATCAGGTAGCTTCTCGGGACCGAGATTCTTGGTTAAGTTAAGCCACTTTTCTTCTAAACTATCTATTTTTCCTTGGTGAGAGGTCTTTTGTTCTACCAATGAGAATAAGTAGTTTTTTAAAAGGTCGGACGAAGATAATTGTACTCCGCGTGCATTCAAAGTTTCAAATACACGAAAGGCGTTCATTTCATCACTTACTGTGATGATAGTAAAGAAGAGACTATTCGACATCTCCTCAATAAACTTTGCATATTCTCCTCCTGTTGCAAATCTGTTCTCCAGTACATGTTCATACCATTCAAAGCATCTTTTCATCAGTTTTTCCGTTGCAGAAATATGCGTTCGTCTTAGATCATCTAATTTGACGATGTAGTCTTTATAATAGCCATCGTTATGCCGATTTAATACCAATGTGTTATCGTAGTCTAAGGATACAGGATCAATATTTCCTATATAAGAATATGTTAGATGTTCTTTGCGCTTATCATTTTCATCAGGATCAATGCCCTTTTCGGATAGCTTTTTGATGGCCTTAATGGCAGCGAGAATAATAATAGTAATAGTAGTAAATCGTTGTTGTCCGTCAATAATTAAATGTTCTTTATTATTGGAAGTTTGAAGAACGAGGTATCCCATATAATGCTCATCCTGCTTTTCTAGCATCTGGGTAATATCTTGCCATAAATCATCCCATTGTTCAGTATCCCATGAGTAATCACGTTGAAACTTAGGAACGATGTATTTTCTCCCATTGCCCATCAATGAACCAAAGTTACTGGTAGTTGTGTTTTGAATTCCTTTCATATAAATTGTATTATGCTGCAAAAATAGAGAAAAATGTAATAGTTTAGGCAATTACTAATTTTAAAGTGTGGTGGAATATAAAAAACATAAGCTTTAAGTGTTTCATACAGATAGCAGCGATGAATCGCCGTAGCTCAGAAAACGAAAATCGTGCGCCAGCGCATACTCGTAGATGCGTTGCCAGTCGTCGCCGGCAAAGGCGGAAACCAACAACAGCAGCGTGCTCTTCGGTTGGTGGAAGTTGGTAATCATCGCTTGTACGATGCGGTAGCGATAGCCGGGCACAATCATGATTTGGGTTTGTGCGTGCAGCGTTTCCAAGTTGTGTTTGTCCATATAAGCGGCGATGTGTTGCAGGGCTTCTACGGTCGACGTCTCCGACGGAGCTTCATAAGGTTGCCATTGACGGATAATTAGCTCGCTTTCGTCAGCGTCGGGATGTGCAGCCACGAAGACGCCGAGATGATACAGGCTTTCCAACGTGCGTACGGAGGTCGTTCCGACGGCAACTGCCTTTCCTCCGTGTGCAATGAGCTTGTCAATCGTACTACGCCGGACGGATACGTGTTCGGTGTGCATCTCATGCGTACCGATTTCCTCACTTTTTACGGGTTTGAAGGTGCCGGCGCCTACGTGCAACGTCAGTTCTTCCGTTTCGATGCCTTTCTCGTGCAGGGCTTCCATGACGCGCGGCGTAAAGTGTAGGCCGGCCGTCGGAGCAGCCACCGAGCCCTTAATCTTGGAATAGACGGTCTGGTAGGTTTCCTTGTCGCGCTCCTCGGTGGCGCGGTTCAAATAGGGCGGGATGGGCAGCTCCCCAAAGACTTCGAGTATGTCGGCGAAACAAACTTCCGGATCATCCCAACGGAAGTCTATGCGATGACTCGTACCATGGGTCTCTTTGCGCGCGGCCGTCAGCATCACGGTTTTTCCTTTGACGGAGAGTTCGCGGTGCAGCGTCCCGTCTTTCCATTTTTTGAGGTTACCGATCATACATAGCCACGACGTGTGCTCGGTCTGCTCAAAATTCTGCGCATAATCGGCCGGCCGGTAAGGTTCGAGGCAAAATATCTCAATCAGTGCGCCGGTGTCTTTCCGGAAATGCAGTCGTGCTTGAATGACCTTCGTATTGTTGAATATTATCAAACTACCGCGTTCCAAGTACTCAGGCAGATGGCGAAACACGGTCTCTCCGATACGACCTTTTTGATAGAGCAACAGCTTGGAAGCATCGCGCTCTGGCAACGGATATTTGGCAATACGTTCATCGGGAAGCGGGTAGTCGTAGTGATCAATGCGGATATGTTGAACGGATTTTGTCATGTTTTGTTTATTTAGTGCGCAAAATTAGCGAAATTTGTCGGCATTCTAATAACGATATAACTATGGCATTAAAAATAGGGGATAAGGTACGTTTTCTCAACGAAGTAGGAGGCGGAACGGTTAGTGGATTTCAGGGCAAGGAGATTGTATTGGTGCAGGATACCGACGGGTTTGACGTGCCGATGCGCGTATCGGAAGTCGTAGCCGTCGAAACCGACGACGACAATATTCGGCACAAACCGGCGACTGAGAAGCCGTCTCAACATACGAAGAACGTCGGACAACCTACGGAGATATTACCAAATGTGACTGCGAAAATTCAGCCCGCGCGGTCGGAAATACGTGGAGGCGATGTGCTGAATGTGTTATTGGCCTTTGTCCCCGAGAATATCAAGGAGATTAGCCATACTATCTTTGAGACCTATTTGGTGAACGACAGTAACTATTTCCTCTATTTCACCTACCTGAGTGCCGAAGGTCAGGCGTGGCGTACGCGGGCGCATGGTATCGTCGAACCGAATACGAAGCTATTTCTGGAAGATTTCGGGCGCGAACTCCTGAATGACTTGGAGCGCGTCTCGGTACAGTTGATTGCTTTCAAAGACGGCCGGCCGTTTGTGCAAAAACCGGCTTTTCGGATAGATTTGCGTATAGATACGGTCAAGTTCTACAAGCTGCATACGTTCGTAGCGTCTGATTTCTTTGAAACACCGGTGCTGCTGTATCCATTGGTGGCCAACGATGTGGCGGCCAAGCAGGTATATGTCACTGCCGAAGACCTTCAACAAGCTTTACTAACGAAGAAAGACGCCGCTGCTCCACCCGTCGTAGAGACAAAAACGGCTACTATGATTGCAAAGCACGGGATAGTGGAAATAGACCTTCATATCAATCAATTGTTGGATGATACCCGTAATATGAGCAATGGTGAGATGCTCAACTATCAGCTGGATAAATTTCGCGAGGTCATGGAACAATATAAGAACAAGCGCGAACAACGCATCGTGTTCATACACGGTAAAGGCAACGGGGTGTTGCGCAGTGCGCTACTTAAAGAGCTGAAACAGAAGTATCCCACCTGCCGCTATCAGGATGCTTCGTTTCGCGAATACGGATACGGTGCCACGATGGTGACGGTGAAGTGAGAGAGGAGGGGTTGTTGTTGATTCATACTTATGTCTGCAAAATACAGCTGAGCGATGCAATTCCTTACTTCACCAAATCGAACAGATATGTGAATTTGGCTTGTATCGTACTGTGCGCCGAACGACCGAAATAGTCCTTTTTTGTATTGTTGAAGAAGTCGGAGAGGCCGAAATAGTAGCGTCCTTCGAGAATGAAGCTGCCGATGCGCGTGCGTAGCTCGAATCCGGCGCCACCGGCAATGCCGTAATCAAATTTCTTCTCTGCCCACTTACCGTATTGCTCGTGGATGCGCCCCAACGGCTCCCATGTTGCAGCATCGCTCCGTTGTTCTTTTTCGCCAAGCAGGAAAGCTATTTGAGGGCCTAAGTTAAGAAACCCTTGCGCGCCGTTTTCATTGCCGAAAGCTATGTGTGCCAGAAACGGCACTTCCAGATAATTCATCGTCCGACTGTACGTGTTGTCTGTTCCGTCTTCAATCAGCTCGCGCCATCCGCGTTGGCTGTAATTTAGCTCAAGCTGTAAGCCGCAAAGCATGGCGAAATATTTCTCGGAAATGTATCGGATGGTTAGGCCGCCGTTGATTCCGTTCATGCTTTGCTGTTTGATGGTCGGACTGAAAGTCACTTTGTTGATGTTTAAGCCGCCGTTGATACCTACCGAGAGGTTGCGTCGCGCTTCGCCCACTTGTCCGGATAGCGGTAAGGCTATTCCTATCAAACCGACAAGTAGAAAATATGTTAGACCGTTCCGTTTCATTCAAACTCCATTTTCATTACTTGATATTCGGGCGTGAAGTGCACAAAGAATACTTTGCGGTTGATAAATCCTCCCCAGTTGTTGGCACGTTCAAACTTGAATCCGGTCTGTATCGGCGTCATAATAAGATGGGAAAGGTTGTCTTCCAATCCGGTGCCGTAGCGTGCCAAACCGTTCAGGAAGAAATATCCCATATCAAAGCCCATCATGCCGTATTTCGGGAATACGTTGGTCATTTCTTTGGAGTACCAGCGGTGATAGTCGGCTATAAAATTCACGGCCGAAGGCAATAGGTTGTTCGTATAGAAGGAACTGTAGAAATAGGTATTCAGTTCGAAAAAGCTTTCAAGGAAGTCGTTGGTATATGATTGCCATTCGGGATATCCGAATAGGTGGACGCGTACGTCCGTTACCGTACGAACCAATAATTGCAATTGCGGAATGATTTTCATCAGTGCCGCGTCGCTGCCGGACGTGGGGATAAAGAAATTTTCTCGGTCTGTACGCAGATAGGGTTGTATAAGTTCGGGCGTAATGGCACCTTTTAGCGTATGGACGGGAATATTATATTTTTGTAGCTCACTGATAAGTCCCGTTACGAAAGCTGCTTTTTCTTCGTTGCCCGCTACTTCTGCATCCAACAAAATAACGTTGGCTTGCGGAAAGAGGCGGACAAAATGATCATAAACTTCGGAGTATAAATACGAGTGTGGCGTATTGACCTGATAGATATAGGGATTTTGATAAACTTCCTGTCCGCGAACGAACGGAATCACCAAACGACTGCGATGTTGCTCGACAAAATCAGATAAGATAGGCACTTGATTGTCGTAGGCAGGTCCAAAGAGGATGTTCATCTGTTGGAGTTCCGGTTTTGCAAGGACCTTAGATAAGGTAGCGGCATCCTTGCCCGAGTCATACGCGTAGATGTCCATAGAGATGCCCTGCTTTTTCAAACTATCTACGGCGATAAGGAATCCTTCGTAGTATTCTATCATTTTTGCCGATTCGTTTCTGTTGTCCGACAGAAACGGTAAGATAACGGCGGCCTTGATTGTAGGAATTAGCCGACTTGGCGGTTCGTTGTCTCTAAACAATATCTCGTCAGCAATGGGTCGTGCGGGTTGACGCAATGGTTCTTTGGGTTTCGGATGCGGGATGCACAAGAATTCGTTGCGCTTCGGTTTCCGATCTTTTAACTCGGGGTTGGCTTCTACCAGTTCTTGCTCCGTGATTCCGTAGGCGCGGCTGATACTTTTCACCGTTTCGCGTCGTTTCACTTTGTGCATTTCCCGACAAGCGGTCAGTACCGTTGGCTTCTCTACTATTGGCGCAGCTTCCGGCACGATGATTGGTTCGGCGGCGGGAATACGAATGACTTCTCCGATGCGGAAGTTCTGCGCACTCAGCCCCGGATTCTCTTCCATGATTTGTTTGGCCGTCACTCCGTATTGCACGGTTAGACCATACAAGGTTTCGCCGGCTTTAATCGTATGAAAACGTTCGTTTTCGAGGTCGGTAGTTTGCTTTTGTCGGGGAATGCGTAGTTTAGCTCCGGCATAAATAGTTTTTTCGCTGCCCGGATTCAAACGTACAATATCAGTTTCGGGCACGCCGTACATACCTGAAATCGAATACAGACTTTGCCCTTTTTCTATGGTATGAAAAAAATAAGTCGTCGTATCTTGTTGTGCCGATATGTGAGGCGACAACATTATATAAAAGAGTAGGATAACCCACTGACGGGTGAAGGTATGTTGTTTTGTTCCGAAGGAATCGCATTTATTCATAATCGAATGATATTAACTGATATTGGGAGGCAAAGATATTACTTTTCTCGTGAAAGAGGAAAGTATCTTCCGTTGAAATGTTTGAGAGCGAAAGGCAAGACGATACGAGCTATCGAAAAATAATATCGGTAATCACCGTCGCGCCGACTTTTTCGTTGAGTCGTTTCACGAGTAATTCGCGTCCCATCATTAGTTCTTGGCGCAGCGTAGCCGAAGAAAGCGAGACATACAGAGTTTGGTTGCGAATGTTCAGTTGCTTGGTATAGGATGCGATATTCGGACCGAGCACTTCTCCCCACGATTTTAGCAGACGGTGTTCATTGAGCGGAGCTTCCAGTGCTTCGCGTCGCAAAAACTGGCGAATCAGCAATTCAATAGGTTCGGCTTTACTTCGGCGCATGGATTCTTGATTTTTTTAGTGTTTGTCATTGACTTCGCCGATACTACCATTGGTTACATGAAATATCTTATGCTCCTTGGCCACTTTCTTCACGATGCTATCCAAGTGTTCGCGGTTCGTATCCGTGATAAATATTTGCCCGAATCCGCTGCCGGCTACCAGTTTGACTATTTGTTCTACGCGCGAGGCGTCCAATTTATCAAAGATGTCATCAAGTAATAGAATGGGGGCAGGCAATCCGATGCGTTTCAGAAAGGAGGCTTGTGCTAACTTCAATGCAATAAGATATGTCTTGTTCTGCCCTTGCGAACCTTCCCGTTTGATAGGAAAACCATCCAGTAACATATTCAAATCATCCCTATGGACGCCGCGCAGAGAATAGCCCATGATTTGGTCGCGCAGACGACTTTCGCGTAGCACTTCCGTCAGTGGCGCATCGGACGCATGGGATTGATAGGAGAGACTAACGGTTTCTTTTCCCTGTGAGATGAACGCATAAAACTCTTGAAAGATGGGAATGAAGGATTCTACGAAGTTCTTCCGTTTTTCATATACGATAGCTCCGGCCGTAGCCATCGCTTCTTCCCAGACACTGAATAACGTATCGTCAGCTACTTGGTTTTCGGTTTCTTTCAGTAGCATATTGCGTTGTTCCAATGCCTTGTTGTAACGGATGAGGGCATCTAAGTATTCTTTGTCGTATTGGGAAACCACTACGTCCATAAATTTTCGGCGTTCGTCGCTACCTTCTGCAATC
Source organism: Prevotellaceae bacterium (assembly GCA_031262265.1). GTDB lineage: Bacteria > Bacteroidota > Bacteroidia > Bacteroidales > Bacteroidaceae > JAISIB01. Next base: position 634 of record JAISIB010000106.1, on the reverse strand, counting down.
AGCACCGCATCGGCGGGAGATACGGGTACGAGTGGTATCAATCCGATATGGTCGGACAGACGGCGATAGCTCTTCTTGTTGCGTTTGAACTGTTTCGCCTGCCGACGTTTCATGCCGCAATAGATTTCTTCGGGCGTGCCGTCGTCTTGTGCGTAGAAGCCCTGTATCACAAAGAAGTCCTTATCGTGACTGATGTTCTGCGAATCAATCGGGTTGGCTGCACTCTTACAGAATGAGAGGAAATAGATAGCATCCAGCAGGTTGGTTTTCCCCATACCGTTTTGTCCGAAGAAACAGTTCAGGTTGGGCGAGAACGTAAGCTCTGCCTGTTCGATATTTCTGTATTGGAGAATGGAAATACGTTGTAGTATCATTCAATAATGCGGTTTGTTGAGGCACAAAATTAGTCAGTTTTTCAAAAATCTGAATGAGTTTTTGAAAAAACTCACATCAATTTTCGTTTATACGTTCGATTATATCTATTTTTGCCCCCCGAAAAAGAAAGACATTAACAAGATTAAATAAAATGGCCGAACAGAAAAAACATCAAGAGACTTTGAATATGGAACAAGCCATATCGAGGTCGGAAGCGTTTATAGAAAAGAATTCCAAACTCCTGATTGGTATCGTCGTA
>JAISIB010000179.1 GCA_031262265.1 Prevotellaceae bacterium | reverse complement strand
CCCATATCCTCCTGGAGGATATGGGATTCAGCAACGACGTTCGCGAGAGTGCCGGCTCCTTTGGTATCACCCTATACGGGTACAATTACGATGAATTGTACCGTTGGGCTGAAGCGATGAGAGACACGTTGACAAGTTATCGCCGTATTCGCGACGTATTGATTCGTTCGGAGCTGTCTTATTACCGAGATGATTATATGGAGTTCTTTTTCGGACTCGACAAGCAACGCATGGCGCAAGAGAATCTCAATGCCGTACAGTTGTTCGGTAGTCTGCATGCCGTGTTCGACCGCGATATATTCATCGGCAACGTCGTTTCCGAGCAGGGCAACGAACGCATTATGCTTTCATCGGTCGAATCGCGCGCCGACGACGTATGGATGCTCGGCCAAACGCCGCTTATCATCGGCGATAGGAACTATAAATTGGGTATGTTGGCTCAAATGGATAAGCAACAAGCTCCGCAGGAAGTAGTCAAAGAAAACCAGCAATACCGGTTGATACTGCAATACGAATATGTCGGCGCGCACGAGCAGGGAATCAATGTGCAAAAGAGAGAAGTGGATGACTTCAATGCCGCTATGCCTATCGGATACCACGCCGAAGGGCGACAAACTTACTCTTCGTGGAGGGATCAGGGTTTCAAACCCTATCTACTGCTCGGAGTGATTATCGTGATTATCTTCTTTACCACGGCTATTCTGTTCAACTCGTTCAAACAACCGCTGGCAATTCTCTTTATCATACCGGTATCCTACATCGGCATCTTCTTGACGTTTTATTTGTTCCAGCTGAACTTCGATCAAGGTGGTTTCGCCTCGTTCGTACTACTCTGCGGCTTGACGATAAATGCCGGCATATACATTCTCAACGAATACAACTCCATTCGTCGCAGCCGTCCTCGCCTAAGTCCGCTACGGGCGTATATCAAAGCATGGAATGCCAAGATTGTTCCCATCTTCCTAACGACTATTACGACCATTCTCGGATTTATCCCGTTTATGGTAGGGTCGCAGCACGAAGCTTTCTGGTTCCCGATGGCGGCCGGCACGATCGGTGGGCTAACGATGTCATTCGTCGGTGTATTTATCCTTCTTCCGATGCTGACCCGCATGTTTCCGCGCCAACGTAAGCCGCGCGTCAGGCGGAAGAGGGTAGCGGTGGCTCCCGCTAATGTTGATACCGAATAATGCTGTACGCGTATTCGTTTCGTTCGTCTGCGGGATAATCCGTTCGCCCCGTTTCCGTCCAATAGGAGTCACCGTCGGGAGACGGAACGGTCGTGTCTCCGTCCAGAGCAGCGGCTACGCGAGTCAGGTACAGTACGTCTGCCTGATGCCACGCCTGTCTGTAAATCTCACCGCCCCCGATAACGAACGCTTTCTCCGCGCCGTGTTCGGCAGCCAAGCGAAAGGCTTCGTCCAGACTGTGTGCCGTCAAACAATTTTCCTTTGCGTAACTCATATCGCGGGTGATAATGATGTTCAGACGGTGGGGTAGCGGACGACCCATCGACTCAAATGTCTTGCGCCCCATGATAACGGCATGTCCCGTCGTTTGTGCTTTGAAGAACTGCATATCTCCCGACAGCCGCCACAGCAGGCGATTGTCTTTTCCGATGATGTGATTGGTGGCTGCCGCCACGATAATTAACTTTTGCATACGCGTCATTTGGTCATTGCGGACAAAAGTAGCTCTACTTTACGAGATTATGCGTATCTTTGCCGCGTTTTTTATATATACATCCCACATAAACATAGAAGAACCCAGATGAAAGCATTTGTATTCCCGGGACAAGGCGCCCAATACGTAGGAATGGGTAAGAACCTCTACGAACAATCTCCCATGGCCAGAGAATTATTTGAGAAAGCCAATGAAGTATTAGGCTTTCGCATTACGGGCTTGATGTTTGACGGTACGGACGAAGATTTACGTCAGACCCGCGTCACGCAGCCTGCCGTCTTTTTGCATTCGGTAATCTCGGCACTGACGCAAGATGGCCTGCCTGCTCCCGATATGGTAGCCGGACATTCGTTGGGTGAGTTCTCTGCGTTGGTAGTGGCCGGCGCGCTCTCCTTTGAAGACGGCTTACGCTTGGTACATGCCCGTGCATTGGCCATGCAAAAGGCCTGCGAACTGCAACCCTCGACGATGGCGGCGATCATTGGTTTGCCTGCCGAACGAGTAGAGGAGATCTGTCGTCAAGTGACGGACGGCGTCTGCGTACCTGCCAATTATAATACGACGGAGCAAATAGTTATTTCCGGTTCGATAGAGGCTGTGCAACAGATCTGCGAACAAATGAAAGCTGCCGGAGCCAAACGTGCGCTTCCGCTCAAAGTTGGTGGAGCGTTCCATTCTCCGTTGATGGAGCCGGCACGCATCGAATTGGGAGAAGCTATTCAGGCAACACGTTTTCAAACCCCGAAATGTCCCATATATCAGAACGTGGATGCACGTCCGCATACGGATTCCGACACAATCAAGCAAAACTTGCTATCGCAATTGACTTCGGCCGTACGTTGGACGCAGACCGTGCAAGCGATGACGGCAGACGGAGCCACCGAGTTTCTCGAATGCGGGCCGGGTACCGTTCTACAAGGACTAATCAAGAAGATTTCTCCCGACGTCTCAGTCGCCGGCATAGAATAACAACGCATCGCAAGGCTGTCCACAAGGGCAGCCTTTTTTGTGGCTTTGTCGTTCAAATAAGTTACGAAGTTGTTAGAACGAGCGAGAGATGTCCTATTTTTATCCCTGAAAGAAAGACGTATAGGTCTATAAAGAAATCGGAATAGCCGCGTGGCTATTCCGATTTCTTTACTTCCATATCTCCTTTAATGTAGAGGCGCATCAATTCGGTTTTGGCGTTGGTGCGCAAGGTGACTGATTTCTGGAACTTGCCGGGTAGCTTACCTGTGCCGTCATACGTCACTTTGATAGTGCCGCTCTTGCCGGGCAAAATCGGTTCCTTAGAAAATTCGGGTATCGTGCAGCCGCAAGATGCGATGGCTTGGTGTATGACCAGAGGCGCGCTGCCCGTATTGGTAAAGTTGAATACGGCTTCCACCGTCTTGTTCTCAGGGAATGTGCCCACGTCGATGGTGGTCTCCGTAAACTTGATGTCGGCTACTTGCTGGGCAGAAATGCCTGTTGCGCCGAGTATTAGTCCGAGTGTCAGTAAAACGATTTTTTTCATTGCTTTGTTCCTTTTATTAAATAACCGAGCAAAATTAGCAACTATTTATTTATTTCTTCGCCTCTTGCTTGGAAAATTTCATTCCGAGCTGCAAACCGTCATATCCTTTGGCCAGCGCGGCAATAGCTTTCATGCTCGTATTGTTTGATTTGTTGCCGAATTGCGTGAGCAGGTCAAGTAGTTTGTCGGCCTCGAAGAGTAGGGACAACTCTTTGGCGTGTAGTTCCACTTGGGTCTTGATATTGGCTACGCGCGCTATTTTCAGTTGCGCGGTCTTGCCGGCAGCATCGTACGCGTAGGTGCCTTTTATCGTGCGCCCGCCGATGGTTGCCGTGAACGTACTGTCTGCATTAAAGGTGAATTGGGAGGCACCTGTGCGCAAGCCTACTTTGCTGAGGTAGCCGTCCAATTTTTGTTCGGCGGTGCTTTCGGCCAACGCGCTACCCGCTTGCGAGAGCAAGTTGTCGGATTGTAAGGCGATTGCCGAACCTTGAAAGTTCCACGTGCCGGTCATGGTCAGCTCTCCGGCGAGGGTGTCGGATACTTTTTCGGTGACGGCTTTCTTGGCAGCGTTCCAGAGGTCTCCCAACGATTGGGCGTGCGTGAAATGAGCCGGTAAGATGATAAAAGTAGCGAATAAGATAATTAAATAACGCGGTTTCATAGTGTACTAATTAAGTCATTACTTGTTTGTTGATTCCTGCTATATAATCTAATAACGCTTCTTTGCCTTGTTTTGTTTCGGCCGAAGTGATAAAATGCGGCGGCAATTCTTCCCATTGTTCTTTCAGTTTGTTCAGAAAAGCCTTGACGTTGCCGTTCACGGCTCCACCTTTCAGTTTATCTGCTTTCGTAAAGACAACCGCAAAGGGAATCCCGTTCTCACCTAACCATTCGATGAATTCCAAGTCTATCTTTTGAGGATCCAGACGGCTATCTACGAGTACGAACAAATTGGTCATTTGCTCACGCTCTAAGATATAATCCTGAATGATACGTTGTAGTTGCTCGCGCCCCTTTTGTCCGCGCTTGGCGTAACCGTATCCGGGTAAATCCACCAGATACCATGCTCCGTTGATTAGGAAGTGATTGATGAGTGCCGTCTTTCCGGGTGTGGACGACGTCATGGCGAGTGATTTCTGACCGGTCAGCATGTTGATCAGACTGGACTTTCCGACATTGGAACGTCCGATAAAAGCATATTCCGGCAAGTTGCCGGTCGGGCACTTGCGTACGTCGGTGTTGCTGACTACGAATGTCGCACTTTTAATTTCCATCTTTGCTAAGATTTAGTTGTATAATATCCGCTGAGGTAAAGTCCTGCAAAGGTAAGCAATCCGTTCAACATCAGCAACTCGTAACCGAAACGATAGCCGGTCAGTGTGCCGATAGTGACGTCGATCAGGTAGCACAGCATAGGAGATGCGACGGCAATATAGGGAGTCCATCGATCGTACACGGCACGTCGGGTAAACAACCCGAAGGCAAACATTCCTAACAAAGGTCCGTACGTATAAGAAGCGATGACGTAAATGGCGTCAATCAGGCTGGGGCTATCCATTAGACCGAAGAAACAGATGCAAAGTACTAGCAAAACCGACATACCGGCGTGCACGCGTCGACGTTTGCGGCGCGCCGTGTGCTCATCTTCCTTGTCCGTGTCGAGTATGTCCACGCAAAAACTTGTAGTCATGGCCGTCAGTGCCGAATCCGAGTTGCTAAACGAAGCGGCGATAATACCTATGGTGAAGAACACTAGTACCGCTTGTCCCAAGTAACCTTCGGTAGCCAACATAGGCAGCAGGTCGTCTCCGGTAGCGGGCAAGTTGATGTGCAGAGTGTCGGTCAATATCAGCAGTAGTACGCCCAATCCCAGAAAAAGCAGGTTGAGCGGAATAAAAGCAAAGCCGTACGTGTACATATTCTTCTTGGCTTCGGGCAACGAGCGACAGCTTAGATTTTTTTGCATCATATCCTGATCCAATCCGGTCATGACAATGACGATGAAGATACCGCTTAGAAATTGTTTTACGAAGTGTTGGCGCGAGAACCAATCGTCCCATACGAAGATGCGCGAATGCGGGTTGTCGGCAACGGCTTCGATCATTTCGCCGACGTTCAGGTTCAGTTGTCGGCTAACGGCGAGAATGATCAGGATGAGGGCTGTAATCAGACAAGTGGTTTGCAGCGCGTCTGTCCAAACGATTGTTTTGATGCCGCTCTTCTGCGTATATAGCCAGACTAAGGCGACCGAACCGATAGCAATCAGCGGGAAAGCGATATGTATGTCCGTAAACACGAATCGCTGCTAT
>JAISIB010000159.1 GCA_031262265.1 Prevotellaceae bacterium | reverse complement strand
CAAAGGTCGCGCCATTCAGAATATGCTCAATATTGAGGCCGATGACAAGGTAACGGCATATTTAAGCGTGAAGAGCTTGAACGATGAGGAATTTATCAATAGCCATTACATCTTATTCTGTACGCAGCGAGGTGTTATAAAGAAAACTCTGCTGGAACAATACTCGCGTCCGCGACAGAACGGCATCAATGCCATCAATCTAAACGAGGGGGATGAAGTAATCGAAGTACGTCTGACGGATGGTAACAATGAAATTATCATTGCCAACCGCAACGGTCGTGCCATTCGCTTCAATGAGACGACGGTACGAGCTATGGGGCGTGTATCTACGGGCGTGCGCGGCATGCAATTGGATGAAGACGGCGAAGACGAAGTCGTAGGAATGATATGCCTCCATGATTTTGAAAAAGAATCCGTGATGGTAGTTTCGGAGAACGGCTTCGGTAAGCGTTCGGATATAGAAGATTATCGCAAGACCAATCGGGGAGCGAAGGGCGTGCGCACGCTGAATATTACCGAGAAGACGGGCAAGTTGGTCGCCATTAAATCCGTGACCGACGAGGATGATTTGATGATTATCAACAAGTCCGGCATTACTATACGGTTGGCAGTGAACGCCGTGCGTATCATGGGACGAGCCACGCAAGGCGTACGCTTGATTAACCTTGAAAAGCGTAACGATAGCATCGGTTCCGTTTGTAAGGTGGCTTCCGAACAATTGGAGGAAGAGGCCGCAGAAGAAACCGTTCAACCATAAAAGGACAATTTGTTACATTATTAATTCAATAAATACATTAAACGATTATGAAAAGAGTATTTTTTGTGATGTCTTTGATATTGATGGCCACTCTTTCCTATGGCCAGTCAAAGGTAGTCAAGCAAGCCAAGTCGGCAGCGAACTCAGGAAAGTTTGCCGAAGCACGTACGTTGATCAAAGAAGCGTTAGCTAATCCTGAAACCAAGAATGATCCGGAAGCATGGGACGTCGCCGGTTATATCGAGATGAAAGCTATCGCAAAGGAAAACGAGAGACAATTCTTACGCCAGCCGTTTGATACATTGGCCATGTTCAATTCGGTTTTAGCAGAGTATGATTACTACATTACATGCGATTCGTTGGCTCAATTGCCCGATGAAAAGGGAAGAATCCGCAACAAGTATCGCAAGAACAACGCACAAACGCTGTTGGTGGAACGCGGTAATCTAATTAGCGGCGGTATTCATTATTATAATAAAGGAGAGCACGAGAAAGAGGCTCTTAAATTCTTTACTTTATACTTGGATACGCCGAACGAACCTATATTCACGGATCATCCGCAACTGAAAGCTGACACGCTGATGCCGCAGGTAGCTTATTTTGCTGCATTGACCGCTATGCGTTTGGAAGATTATCCGGTCGTAGTTAAGTATGGTCCTATCGCATATAGCGATCCTGCCAACGCTGAACAGGTGTATCAATTCGTATGTACGGCTTATAAGGAAATGGGCGATACGGTTACTTGGCTGAACGAACTACAAGCCGGTATGGAGAAATATCCCACTAATCAGTTCTTCTTTGGTAATATAGTGGACTACTATAACTCGGCGAACAAGCCTGCCGAAGCAATGGCATTTGCAGATAATATGCTGGCAAAGAATCCGAATGATCCATTCGGTCTCTATGTGAAAGCTTATTTATTGCATAACGCAAAGCAATGGGACGAAGCATTGGAATATTACCAGAAAGTCATAGCAGCGGATCCGACCTATGTCGAAGCATATTCCAATATGGGATTGATCTATTGCTTGCAAGCCGAAGCAATATCACAGAATACCGCAGCAACGGATACGCAGAGCGCAGCATTCCAAGCCGAAGAAGCCAAAGCTAAGGCTTTGTATGAAAAAGCGTTGCCTTGCTTTGAAAAGGCACGTGAGCTGAAACCGGACAACCGTGATTTGTGGATGCAAGGACTGTATCGCGTGTACTACATACTCGGCATGGGTGATAAATTTGCTGAGATCGAAAAATTGATGGGCGGTAACTAAGGCTCATATCAAAGTATCATAAACAAAACGCCCCGCTTGATTAACTCAGGTGGGGCGTTTGCTATAATAAGTGGAAGAGTCGTCACATAAAGAACAAACGAAGTCATCAGATTAACTTCCGAGCGATTATTCATATCTTCAAAAATCTAATTAAACATAATGGCAATTCTGTACATAATTGGGTATGAAAATAATCCCGCATGAAATCTTATAAAAAGATGCATGCGGGATTGCTCGTTTAAAACGAGAGTTATGTCAATATGCGGCTTACATAATTCTTTTTCAAAGTCAGTTATATTCCTAAGAAAGTAAGTTATGAATCTAAGCGCGTAAGTTCTGTTGAGAAGTAAATCAAACTTCGGGTTCTACCGTACTGAGATTTTCCTTAGACATCTCCGCATTGAGCTGTTGCAGTAGCTTATCATTCACTTCGCCTAAGATAGCCAACGCTTTATCAAGAATTGTCGTATCATCGAGGATTACTAATCCGCCATCCGGGCCGGGTTCTATATGTAAACCGATAGCTTTACCGTTTTTGAAGTTGTACCCGCCAAATGCGTTCCTGACAGTTTCGACAGTCAAGCCCAATTCATCGGCAATACGGTGCATACTACCATCGGGCAAAGCGTCTTTTACTCTGCGAAGTTCGTTGAATGTTATAGTTCTCATAAATACGTAAGTTTTAAGGGTTTAATTGATTATTATGGGAGTGCAAATTTCAATTGCACGGCATAAACTTATAAATAAATAATGGAAACTTCTGTATATACTACGAGATTTAACTAAAAAATGCGGATTTTACGCTAAATACGTTCCAGATCCGTGGCAGAAACCCAGCCTACCTTGCCGTCTTCGAGTGCTATTTCCTTCCACGAAGCCATGCTATCGTCTTTAATACCGACCTTTCTTCCCTCATGCAGTATGAATAGTTCCGTACCTGATACATCCGGCGTACTACGCACCGTGACGCTGGGTTTCATGATAATCGCATGGGTACGATCGGTGAGCGTATCCTTCTGAGAAGCGGCGAACAGGTTGGTTAATACGACAAAAATCAAACAAACTATGCTTCCGATGAAACCGGCCTTTTTGGCTATCGGCTGTTTAACGAACAAAAATACATAGAGCGAGGCGATGAGCAACACAAAGCACGCGATTCCCCATTTTGACCACGTGTCGGACGACGCTGTCCGTATCAGTGCTTTTATCCACGCGATGAAAAAAATGTCCGGCATCTCAGTTACTTTATCTATCGTCTTCGCTCGTGCTATTTCGAGATTGGCTTGAATATCCTCGTCCGTCGGTCGTAGCAATAAGGCACGTTCGTAGTTAAGAATAGCCGCTCCCAAACTATCCGATTTATAGTAGCTATTGCCTAAGTTGTAGTAAATATCGGCCGATTCACCGTGTTGTAGCAATTCTTTGTAGTTCGTAATGGCTTCTACGTAGTCGCCCCGCACATAAGCACTGTCGGCTGTCGTTTTAACGACCTGTGTATCAAATGTCGCTTCTTGCGCCGTGATATTTATGGCTAAGAGGGTTGAAAAAACTATCGTGCCTATCCGTTTACCTACTCGTCTACTTGCGTTCATATCCTCGTTCCTTTCCGTTCGTTAGCGTTTCATACTGTTTTCTATGCGACTGATGGCATCCAAGGCCACCGTATATACTTTATCCATTGCTTGGCTTTCGTCACCCGGCGCGAAACGTGCAAATTCACACTCGTTCAGTGCGCTCAGGAAAGCATCTATCAATTCGGATTGAATGTTTCGTTGTGCTAACTTCTCTGCAACGTTGTCTTTCGACAGTTGTGAAACCGGAATACTCAGTTTATCGCTGATGTATCCCCAAAGTGCTTTCAATACTTCGTCGTAGAACGCTTCTTTCTTGTTCTCTTTCAGTAACGTACCAGCTTGCTTTAAACGCTTGGTAGCTATCTTATTGGCTTTACGCGTACGCATTTGGGTCACATTGGCGTTTGCCATGGTTTGTTTGCGGTGGATAACGACAAAAACACCAAAGGCTATGAGCGGTATCAAGTACCATAGCCAATACACGAATGAACCATATAAGAACGAGCCATAGGGATGCAACGTCACCGCACCGCGTTTGATAAAGCGGATGTCTTGCCCGAGCACACGAAGGTCTTCCTTGTTGGTATAGCCGCTGACAATCGTCGAACCACCTTCGCCGCTGCCGGATCCTCGCTCTACCGTAATGGTATAAGGCTCGGTTTTCAGCGTTTTGTAAGCTCCGGCTTTCGGATCGAAGTATGTGAACGAAGCCGAAGGTATGGTGTAAGTACCGGCATGTCGTGCGATAGCCAAATATTCGATAACCTTTTCACCCTTATTCCCCTCGGAATTCAACGTAACATTATTAGTTATTTTCGGGTCGTACGTTTCAAAATCTGCGGGGAACTCTATCTTAGGATTGGCTATCAGTCGCATATTGCCCTGTCCGGCTATCCTCACAGTCAAAGTAACCGCCTCGTTTTCCTTAATTTTGTCGGTACTGATAGTAGACTTCAACGTAAAACTCCCCACTCCACCGACAAATCCGGCCGGCCGGTTAGCCGGCAGCGGTTCTACGTTAATTGTCATCGCGGGCGTGGTCAACGTTTTCTTTACTTCCATAGCTCGCAATCCTCCGTTAAAGAATGCGTCGAACGGATCAATATTGCGCTGAGCCTGAGCTATGACGGCATCGAAACGTGCAGGTTCGATCGTCAGTTTACCGCTTTGCTGCGGGAAAAGAACGAATTGGCGATAGACGCCGGCATTGTAGTTGCGTCCGTTATAATGCTCCAATTGGAAGCGAACTGTCTGTCCGCCATCCATTTCCTGCGACAGAAATCCTTTAAAATCCGGTAGTTTGACGTTGTCGAACGTTCGTAGATCAACGGCCGTATATATCTTGTACGTCAACAGCAATGCTTCTTGTTCATATACCTTCGTTCTGGAAGCCGTCGCCCGAATGAAAATATCCTGATCCGTAATGGCAGTAGCACCCGATGAGGTCGTTCCTCCCCTACTCGATGTTCCTCCACTCGCATTTGCGGATTGATCTTTTGGCAACACTTCTACGTTGACGGCATTGGAGATGAGCGTTTTACCATCGGCCACTATCGTGGAGGCAGGTATGGAAAATGTACCTTCCGTGTTGGCCATTAATATATAGGTATAGGTAATGGACGCCGTTGAGGTCATTTTCCCATTGACAATCTCCGTACTGCTTCTCGTCGAGCGATTAGGACCACTCAGTACGTCAAAACCGGTGAAACGGGCAGGAGCGCGAAAATCTTTCACCTTGTCCGTGCTGACCGTATACGCTACGCGGAACTGATCGCCCACCGCTACTTTGCTTGGCGCTTCGGCTACGAACGAAGGCTCTGTTTGTGCATAGACGTTCTCCCCTATTCCGACGGCCAGAAGTATTAGCCAGATGATAAACAACTTATTTCTCATTTCTATCATGCCTTCTTATGTTATTTTCGCGCTTTGTTATGCTGTTTTCTTCGTAAGATATTTTGCTTAGAAACCTTGATATTCTACCAATCCTTTTGCAAAGGTAATTCTTGCTGTGCCTGCATCTTCTTTTGCAGTTTTTCTTGCACTTCCCGCTCGTCTTGCATCACCGAGTTCAGCATCTGTTCGGCATTTTCCCGCGACATCTCCTGCTGTTGTTGTTGGTCGGGTTGCGGAGGCGGTTGCTGATGGTCTGATTTCTCTTCCTGCTGTTCGGGCTGCGGTTTGTTTTCCTGATTCTGCTGCTGATCCTGTTGCTGCTGTTGTTGA
>JAISIB010000139.1 GCA_031262265.1 Prevotellaceae bacterium | reverse complement strand
CGGGAATGAAATCCGCCCAGAGCAGGAAACAATACGTGCCCTCGGCCAGCATGAAAGCGAACGTGCCGTTGTCCTGCTCGAAGCGTTGCGTCGGGCGACGATCCTGCTCGGCCTTGTCGCGAATCTCCAAAATGTAGCGTAGCTTGTAGCCGTTGGGGATGGCCGGCTCGGCACGAGTCACGGGGTCTGCCTCCCGCTGAACGGTTAGCGTCACAAGGTCGCCTACTTCGCCGCTTGTCGGCGGCTGCTCAATCTGTGTGCAGGCAGCCAATAAGCCTAACAGGCAAAGGCCGCCTAAGAAAAAATGTTTCTTCATCATTATATGAAATTTGTTTGTTGTGGTATGTCCAAAGAATACTGTCCGAATAAAGAATAGCAGGCGTAGCGGAACGCCGGAGGCATGCGACAGATGTACACACCCGCCTGACATCCACACTTATCTGCGGCGTTAGACTGCCGAAACCGCTCGTGAGACTATCCTGTGAGGCCGTTAGATTATGCGGCTTTGTTGTGCTGCTAACTGACTTTGTTATTTTCATAAGCGGCTTTGATATTTCACTATCCGAGTAAGTTGTGGAGCGCGCAAAGCCGCTCCTTTGCTTGGCAAAGAGTGCTTTCGGTATATGGTACTACGTTCTGCATAGATACGTATGTTTTATCGGGACAAATCTAAGGATTTTATTTCGCAAACAAGCATTTAGGAGAAAAAGAACGAGCAAAAGAGGCATCTGTACAAGTCTAAGAAAAATAAGCCGCTTCGATCAGATATTGAGCTTAGAAGTTATTATCCCCACATTGGGCGATCGCTTCCGTAGGTGAAGGCTCCGGCTCCGGAGCATGGAGAGCCGGATAGGCAGTTAAAAGCAGCTACAAAAAGGCGTACTGCCAAATGTATTGTCTTTTAGTAATAGTGGATTTTAGCGAACAAATGTAGAAAAAAAACAATGAAGTGAACAAGCAAATATAGAAATTAGTATCTTTGAACCCGATTTCCATAATAGCTAATACAGAACTAACGGTATTTAATCAAATATAATGGGACTGTTACAAGATAAACTGGCCAAATATGACCTCCCACAACGGATAATGGCCAAAGGAGTTTACCCGTACTTTCGATGTATCGAGAGCGAGCAAAACACCGAAGTATTGATGAGCGGCAGAAAAGTGCTGATGTTTGGTTCTAACTCATATATGGGCTTGACTAATCACCCGAAGGTAATCGAGGCCGCCATTGAAGCAACTAAAAAATACGGCACCGGATGTGCCGGTTCCCGTTTCCTCAACGGAACGTTGGATATCCATCTGGAATTGGAGAATGAGCTTGCCGAATTTGTCGGCAAGGAAGATGCTATTATCTATTCTACCGGTTTTCAAGTGAATTTGGGCGTCGTTTCCTGCGTGACGGGCAGGGGAGATTATGTGATCTGCGACGTATTAGACCATGCCTCTATCGTAGAAGGACGCCGCCTATCGTTTTCTAATGCGGTGAAGTTTCATCACAACGATATGCAATCGCTCGAGAAAGAACTCAAGAAATGTAATCCGGACGCGGTCAAACTTATTGTGGTGGACGGCGTTTTTAGTATGGAAGGCGACATTATAAATTTGCCGGAGATCGTACGGCTTGCCGAGATCTACAACGCAAGTATTATGGTGGACGAAGCGCATGGCTTGGGCGTACTCGGACAGCAAGGGCGCGGTACATGTAATCATTTCGGTTTGAGCGACAAGGTAGATTTGATTATGGGAACGTTTAGCAAGTCGTTGGCTTCGTTAGGCGGTTTCATCGCTGCCGATAAGAGTGTCATCAACTATTTGCGCCACAATTCTCGTTCGTATATTTTCAGTGCCAGCTGTACGCCGGCCTCTACGGCGGCGGCACGCGCGGCCTTGCATATTATCAAGAGCGAACCGGAGCGTCTGGAAAATCTGTGGCGAAATACGCATTATGCATTAGACAATTTCCGTCGCTTGGGATTTGAGATCGGCAACACTTCGACTCCGATCATTCCGCTCTACGTGCGTGACATGGAGAAAACGTTCTACGTGACGAAGCTGCTTTTCGATGAAGGTATCTTCATCAATCCGGTCGTTCCGCCGGCATGTGCTTCCGAAGACACCTTGATTCGTTTCTCGTTGATGGCTACGCATACGATTGAGCAAATAGACTATGCGATCGAGAAGCTGGCCAAATGCTTCAAACAATTGGATATTATTAAGTAAAGACTCTCATAAGTAACCTGAGAAGGGGGTGCGCTGTCGGCGTACCCCCTTCTTTTTGTCTACCGTCGTAGCCGGTTTGGATATCCGGCTACGTCGTTGAAATATCCAAGTCGCTTCTGAAACTATCAAAGCCACCTCTATTCATAAGTTACAGGCTCAATTTCCTACCTCCGCGCTTACTCATTTTTTAGGCTATCCACCGGATTGTCGTTGGCAATGCGCCACGATTTAAGCGTGATCGTAGCAAAAATAATCAGCACCACGAGCAAGGCGATACCTGCGAATAACCACCCATGTAACTCCATTCGGTCGCGTACGAATATTTCGAGTGCCATATTACCGGCTACGTACGCGCAGAACGCCCCGATAATCACTGCCGGAACGGCAATCCACACGATACCGCGCAGCAACAAGCGAATAATCTGGGAAGCGTCCGCGCCGTTCACCTTGCGAATGGCGATTTCTTTCGAGCGGCGACGCACTTCGTCATTGGTGTAGCCCAACAATCCCATTAGGCTGATCAACAAGGTAGCTATGAAGGCAATCCATACCATGTCGCGGAAGCGGCGCACCGGCGCATAAAACGACTTGATAGTGTCCGGCAAGTATTCGAACGTCAGGATAGAGGTAGGAAAAGCTTCCTTGACGGCCTCGTTGACGGCGTGAAGACTCTCATCATAGGGAGCTTTCAGACGCACCGTCACGCCGCGTCGCCAGAGAAAGCTGCGTAGGAAAAGAACAGGCTGTACGGGAGTGAACAGACTGCTGATGACGAAATCTTCCACTACGCCGACGATGGTATGCTGCCCGAAATTCGAAGACAGACCGGATTGTTTGCCGATCGGGCTGTCCGTCCAGTGCATCAGCCGTACGAATTCTTCGTTTACTACGGCTTCGCCGGCACGTTCCATATTGCGTCCTTCTTTGAACCGAAGACCTAACATCGGTAAGAACTGACTGTCGCCAAAATTGATACGCGTAGAAAATAACGTCTTGTTGACGTCTGTCCCGTAGATGCCTTCGCCCGACCAGTTGTAACTGCCTATTAAATCTCCGGAAAAGGCTACTTCTTCTACCGCAGGGAGATTGGTCAATACGGTTCGTAGCACCTCTTCATTGACGTCTTCGATAGCGCAAGCAAGTCCTTCGGGCTGATAGCCGACGTCGTAGTTAATGGCTTTTTGGTACTGTAATAATACGACGCACAACAGTCCTAAGATAAAGCTGACCCCCGTAAACTGTACGAACAAAAGCGGTCGTTTCCAGCTTTGCCTGCTTTCGGTATATCTGCGAAATACTTGGCTTACCGGTATACGGGCAAATAAATTTCCGGGCAGCACGCCGGCAATTATGAAGAGTGCGACGACTACCAACGCAGGCACCCATAAAATTTCGGGCGTGAATAGCAGGCGGATGTTACTGTCTAACAAATCTTCTATCAACGAATGGAACACGCCGATCAGAAGAATGGCCGCTATCAAAGAGAT
Organism: Prevotellaceae bacterium; assembly: GCA_031262265.1. Lineage (GTDB taxonomy): Bacteria > Bacteroidota > Bacteroidia > Bacteroidales > Bacteroidaceae > JAISIB01. The sequence continues at coordinate 6,067 of JAISIB010000139.1, read as the reverse complement.
TAGTGTGACGACGGCCGTTTCAATCATGAACATGCCAAAGATTTGTCTACCGCTCGCACCGCTGCATTTGTGCACGCCGATACTCTTGGCGCGCGTAGTGAGTGAGGCGATGGAAATCAATACGTAGTTGAGTGCCGCAATCAGTAGCAACGCAAAACCAAGTATGCTCATCACGGCCAGACGCAGGCGTACTTCCGAATCATGTAAGTATAGGCTTCGGATAGGCTCTATTCTAAACTGAATACTGTAGCCTGTATTCTCCGGATCCGACGGTCTGTATTGTTCTACCAACGCATTTAGCCGTTTGTTGAGCGTTTCTAAGTCTACTCCCTCACGCAGTCGCAGGAACCCGTAATAGCGGTCGCCGCCGTCAAAACCGAAATATATACCCGAAGCACGGTGAAACTCCCACGAAAGGACGACCTCGGGACGAATACTGTTGTTCTCGGGCACTTCTTTGAATATGCCTTTGACAGTAAATGCTTTTTCTCCCGTATTAAACGTGAATGTTTGGCCGATAGGATTCTCGTCGCCGTACAGACGCTTGGCGAATGTATCGGATACGAACACGTTGTAGTGTGAATTCAAGTCGGATACGTTGCCTTCCAATACAGGAATCCCCATCGTATGAAAGAATAATGTGTCGCCATACAGATATGTCGCTTCAAATTGCCGGCCGGCCGTGACGACTAAGGTTGTTCTCGGCGGCATCGTGGTCGTTGATGACTCGATCGCGTCCGATAATCCTTCGGCCGCCGCTGCCGCTACCGGTCCGAACACTTGTTTGCCCGGTTCATGGGTAAGTCCTTGTATATTGTAAATGCTTAGAATCTGACACAAGCGTCCATAGTCGTTGTAGCCCGTATCATAGCGCAAGTCTTCGGCAATCTTAGCGAATAGCAAAATGCCTACGAACAACCCCAACGTCAGTGAGACGCATTTGATCACTACCGAGTTGCGCCCCCTCATCAATGCTTTGAAAGTGTAGTACAAGGTTTTCATAGTTATACGTGTGTTAAGTTGGGCGCGTCTGCCACGATGGTGCCGTCAAACAAGTGTACGATGCGATGTGCGTAGGCGGCGTCGTGTTGCGAGTGCGTGACCATAATAATAGTCGTTCCTTCGGTGTTCAGCTCGCTCAATAGCTTCATTACTTCGCCGCCGTTTTTAGAATCAAGGTTTCCTGTCGGTTCATCGGCCAGAATAAAAATCGGTTTCGTAATGATTGCGCGTGCGATGGCTACGCGTTGTTGTTGTCCGCCCGAGAGTTGTTGCGGGAAGTGCTTGGCGCGATGACTGAGATTCACTCGTTTCAGGATGTTCATGACCATCTGCTTGCGTTCGGCGGCTTTGATGTCCAGATAGGTGAGCGGCAATTCTACGTTTTCATAGACATTCAGTTCGTCTATCAGGTTAAAACTCTGAAAAACAAACCCAAGTTTACCCTTGCGCACGTAAGTACGTTCTTTTTCGTGCAGTCCTGCCACTTCTTTGCCACTCAGTTTGTAACTTCCCTCCGTAGGATTGTCCAACAACCCCAGTATGTTGAGTAGCGTAGACTTGCCGCAGCCCGACGGACCCATGACGGCGACGAATTCCCCCTCTTTCACGGTGAGGTTTACCTGGTTCAATGCGATGGTTTCTACTTCCGACGTACGAAACACTTTGCTTAGATTTTCAATCTGAATCATTGTTGTTGGATTTTAATAGTAAATAAATTTATTTTCTGAGTTAGTTATTTGATTATCATACGGTGATATTTTATTTTCTTCCTTTGTTATTCCGCTTTCAAGCTATCTACGGGATTTCCGTTGGCCACTCGCCACGCTTTCAAGCATACGGTAGCGACAATTGTGCCGAGGATACCGAAAGTAATAGCCGCGAACGAGATAACGGAAAGTTTGACGTCAATATATGGGTATGTCTGCAATAGCTGATCGGAGATGAAAAATGCGATAGCCAACCCGATAACGACCGCGGGGATTGCGATTCGCAACACATCTGCGGAGAGTAGACGCAATATCCCTGCGGCGTCTGCGCCGTGTACCTTGCGAAGGGCAATTTCTTTGGTGCGGCGGCGCATTTCATCGTTGATATAGCCCACCAGACCGGTGAATGCGATGAGCAGAATCGCGAAAAATGCGATCAACGACATATCTCGGAAGCGGCGAATAGGCGAGTAGTACCGTTCAAAGGTATTCATTTGCGGAATGAAGAGTCTTGATGCGAATAACTCTTTCATCGCGCTGTCGGAGATGACGGATTGAAATTCGCGATCAAGTGCGGCGATGTTTTCCGCATAGGGCGGTTTGAGCCGGATAGTCAGATAAAACATATTCGTATCGTGTAGAATCAACATCTCCGGCAGTCTTTCTTCGCCGGAAAGCAGTGATTCGGTGCTGATATGACGTATGACACCTACGACGGTACCTCCGTCTCGATTGGCTTGTGAGCGAACCTGCCGGCCGAGCGGATTGTCCCAGCCCATGCGCCGGACAAAATACTCATCTACCAAGATTTCTCCAATAGCTTGCGGGTAGCGTCCCTGCAAAAGGGTGACGCCGATAGTAACGGGATAGTTGACGTCACAGCGTTGGGCGTTCACCTTAAATAATACATTCCCGTCTTCTCCGTACACGTCCGCTTGGGAACCCGTGACGGAGTAACGGTCTCTACGTGCGGCATTTTCTACGATAGCAAGGCTTCGTATAGTGGTCATCGCCGCGTCTGACTCGGTCATGCGTACGCCGGCAGCACTAACCAACGCTTGCGGTTGGAAACCGAAGTCGTACGTGTGAATACGGTGGAGGATAAGTGCCAGCGTAAACAGGCAACCGCAAATAAGTCCTATGGATGCGAATTCGATGAATAGGAGCGGCTGCTTCCAACGTACGTGGTTAGTAGCAGATCGACGGAAGACCTGAGTAACGGGAATGAGGGAAAATATGCGAGCGGGTAGTACAGCGGCAATAAAGAAGATAGCTATGATGGTCAGAAACGCTCCCCACAACGCTGTCCCACTGAATAGGGTCGAGATGCCGGTATCTAATACTTCTTCGATTGTCGTTTGTAACGAGAAGATCAGTATGCCTGCCAATAACACCGCTATGAGTGTGTGTATGGTCGTTTCTATCAAAAACATGTATAGTATGTGCTTGTCGGTAGCTCCGTTGCATTTGTGTACGCCGACGGTTTTGGCGCGCCGCGTCAGTGAGGCGATGGACAAGAGCACGTAATTAAATGCCGCAATTAACAGCAAACCGATACCCAGCGCGGACATGCCGGTAATTTGTGTTACTACTCCTTGTTTGTTGTCAGTCGTAAATGACTCTTGCACACCCGCCAAGTAATAGCGCACGCCGAAGTTGTGTTCTTTTGGATTGAACTCCGTGTACGATTCGACCAACTCGTCTATGCGATCATTGATCGTTCGTACGTCAACTCCTTTCCGTAAGCGAATATAGCCGTTCCATAGGATGCTTCGCGAGTTCCATCCGGCAATTTGGTTTAGAACTTCTGTATCTTGCCAAAGCTTTTCGGCAGAATATGTTACGTCGGGGCAAATGTTATTGTTCTCGGGCGGAGCTTTAAATAAGCCGCGAATGATGAAAGTGTCGTCGTCGATTTTTATTTCTTTGCCGATTGCTGTTTCGTTGCCATACACGCGGCGTGCGAAACGGTCGGAAACGAACGCATTCTCGGGCGCGCTCAAATCACTTACCCTACCTTGTAAGACGGAGATACCCATCGTTCGGAAGAACGAAGTGTCTACGGACACGGCGGATACTTCTTCCCAATTTTTTCCGGCAGCCTGTATCAATTGCGTGCTGCCTGCGCCGAAGATGGCGGTAGCTGATTCTATTTCCTCAGGGAATGCCGTGTACAAAGCCGGTGCGAGTGGCGAGACGCAACCTTCTCCTTCGGAGCGTTCGCCGTTGGCCATGTATATCGTATGGCGAATGACGTACAACTCTTTGTAGTTAGCGTATCCGGTGTTCCAACTAAGCAGGCTGGCAACCTTTGCGAATAGCAGCATTCCCCCGAATAGGCCGAGCGTCAGCGAAATAATTTTGATAACATTCGATCCGCGCCCGCGTAGCAAGCCTCTCATAGTGTAATATCCCAGTCTCATGATGTTAATCCTTTTATGATTTTCTATGCCAAAACCGTGCCAAACTCATAACAAATTGATAGGTAGTATTTTGTATTATTCCGGTTGTCCTATGAGTGTCTAATTTTTAGACACTGGTGTCTAAAAATTAGACAGACGGGGAGCTTCGGAAACTATGCCCGTAGCTCGTGTGATTTTCTGCGTAAGTTAGGGAAATATTCGGCTTTGTTATTTGAACGAGCGGCTTTGAAAATACTCCTACTCTTTCCCATTTCTTTCCCAATTCGCAGGCTAAATTTGTGACGTGTATTTCAAAGAATAAAACGTACTAACATAAATAAGACAAGCGTATGAAAAGATGGAGTTTTTATGGATGTGTAGGTGCTATGCTATTGGCCGGATGTAGCGGGGACGATATTGCTCCGGATAATCAGGTGGTAGATGCTTTTATGGCCAAATATCCGACAGCGAGTCAGGTGACTTGGGAGACGGAAGCCAATTATTTGGTTGCCGATTTCCTTTATCAAAATGTAGAAGCCTCCGCATGGTTCGACGGTGCGGGTAATTGGTATCAAACGGAGTTCGACATACCATATTCGCAACTGCCCGAAGCGGTAAAGGTTACTTTTGAATCCGGCGAATATGCCGACTGGCGCATAGATGATATAGACATGTTGGAACGCAGTTCGTTGGAAGCGATATATATCATTGAGGTGGAACAAGGCAGCAAGGAAGTCGATCTGTATTTCAGTGCCGATGGCGTGCTATTGAAGGTTGTTACGGAGGGTAGCGGCGGCGGTCGGCATCAACCGGACGCGTTGCAACAATCGTCTGCTGCCCATACGATCGAATCATGGATTGCCGAGAAATATCCGAACGCACGTATCGTAGAGATTGACAGCGAAAGAGGCGGTATCGAGGTAGATATTATTCACGACGGCATAGGTAAAGAAGTTTATCTGGATGCGCAATACCAATGGCTACGCACGGAATGGGAGATTCGGGTTTCTGCCTTACCTACGGCAGTGGCGACTGCCATTTCTACGGCATACGCAGGCTACCGCATAGACGATGCCGAATATGTGGAGACGCCGGCGGGCAATTACTACCTGATAGAGATAGAGCAGGGCGAACGAGAGCAGCACGTGCGCGTAGATGCGGAAGGGAATATCCTTTCCTGAGATTCATGGCGAGCACTATCGTGTCACTGCGGCGCAGTGGCAGTATTGGATGACTATCTTTGATATAAAAACAGAGCCGCAAACGACATTCGTTTGCGGCTCTCCTGTATACAATCTCTTTACCTTTTTACTTACTTGACTTCTTCGAAATCAGCGTCTTGTACGTTGTCTCCCTGCGCGCCTGACTGATTGTTCTGTCCCTGTCCGGCATTCGGGTCGCCTGCGCCTTGCGCGCCACCGGCTTGTGCGCCGCTTTGCGCATACATCTCGGCACTTGCAGCTTGGAAGGCGGTGTTTACCTCAGCCATAGCCGCATCGATAGCAGCGATGTCTTGTGCTTTGTGCGCGTCTTTCAACTTACCCAAAGCGGCTTCAATCGGAGCTTTCTTGTCGGCGGGAAGTTTATCACCCAGCTCTTCGAGGCTCTTTTCCGTCTGGAAAATCATGCTGTCGGCTTGGTTGAGTTTGTCTATCCGCTCGCGTTCTTTCTTATCGGCGTCGGCGTTGGCCTCAGCCTCGGCTTTCATCCGGTCAATCTCCTCTTTGCTCAGTCCGCTGGACGCTTCGATTCTGATAGCCTGCTCTTTTCCGGTCGCTTTGTCCTTAGCCGATACTTTCAAGATACCGTTGGCGTCGATGTCGAAGGTGACTTCGATTTGCGGCAGACCGCGTCGTGCCGGTGCGATACCTGTCAGGTTGAACTGCCCAATTGACTTGTTTTGCGATGCCATAGGCCGCTCGCCCTGCAATACGTGGATCGTTACTTCCGTCTGGT
>JAISIB010000136.1 GCA_031262265.1 Prevotellaceae bacterium | reverse complement strand
CATAAGGTTTCTGGAAGGGATTATAGCCGGTATTTACATGCACTTTGGGCATTTCCAACGAAGGCGTCTCCCCGAAAACCGGAATATCGGGGCGATCAATCGTATCAAAGTCAAGCGATGGCACAGCATTGAACTTGCTCAGCGTTTCTTTGATAGCGGCCGAAAGAATTTGCCAAATGGCATGTTCATTCTCAAATTTGATTTCTGTCTTCGTCGGATGAATGTTGACGTCTATATCCGCAGGCGGTACTTCCAAGTAAAGGAAAAACGGTATTTGCTCGCCCGCAACGATCAAGTGTTCATACGCATCGGTCAAAGCCTTATAGAAATACGGATGCCGCATATAACGCCCGTTGACAAAAAAGAACTGCTCGGTCTTCTTACGTGCCGCATCCGGTTTCCCAACGAAACCACTTATTTTCACCATGGACGTTTCTACCTCCACAGGCAATAGTTGTTGATTGAGTTTCTTGCCGAATACAGAAAGAATGCGCGCGCGAACGCCGGTTACGGCCGGCAAATTGAAGATTTCCCCCTCATTGGCACGCAACGTAAACGCAATCGCAGGATTAACCAGCACGATACGCTCAAATTCCGTTATAATATTGGTCAATTCGGTCGTATTGGATTTAAGAAACTTACGGCGAACGGGTACGTTGAAGAACAGATTACGTACCGCGAAGTTGCTTCCTACCGGACACGACACCGGTTCTTGACGAATCAACTGCGACCCTTCCAACAAGATACGCGTACCGGTTTCTTCTTCGGCACGGCGCGTACGCAATTCCACCTGCGCGACCGCAGCGATAGAGGCTAACGCTTCACCACGAAAGCCCATCGTATGCAAAGCATAGAGGTCGTCCGCCTTACAAATCTTGGAAGTAGCATGACGTTCGAAAGATAAGCGCGCATCGGTCTCCGACATTCCCTGCCCATCGTCTATTACCTGAATACACGTGCGACCGGCGTCGGTAATCAGCACGATTATCTGTCGAGCACCGGCGTCGATGGCGTTTTCCACCAACTCTTTCACCACGGAGGCTGGTCTCTGAATAACCTCGCCTGCGGCGATCTGATTGGCGACCGAATCGGGTAAGAGATGAATCACGTCAGTCATCGCAATACCTATTCATTATCAAATCTGACCTTTCAAAAGATATCGAAACAGCACTACCAGTAGCAAAAGTGCCACCAAAATGATAGCTGTGCTACCTACTCTGAACTTGGATTCCCTTCGGCGTTTCACGTGTGTCGTTTGCTCGAAGAATTTGCCTCGAATATCTTCGGGAGAAAAAGGTTTCTCAGGTGCTATGCCTAACTCTCGCTTTGCTTTCTCCCGCATTTGGTCAAGTTTTTCCTTGCGCTCGTCGTGATAGATGTATTCATGATGAAATCTACGCGGCATCTGTGGTCTAAACATTCCCATAAACTACGTGTTTAATTTGCATTTATCATATCTCTGGAAGGAGTAATCGCTCGGCGCGTTGTCTTTTTCAGTTCTTCTCCCGCACCTTTGGAACGCCACTCAAATATATCTTCCTTACTGCGCGGTCGAATGGAATCAAACCACGAGAAGTTGGCCAACCGAAGCTGGTCTGCCGGAATTTGTGTCATAGGATAGCCCGTTCCGGTAGGCGAAACGAAAAAGACCACCCTTTGCCATTGACGGTTGTCTATAAACAAATCCATCATACTGGATTCCATCCGCACAAACATCATAGGCTCGTTCGCCTTTTCTTCGATGTAATACGCAACCAAAACGTTGCCGATCACCTCCGCCTTGTAGGCTTCGCCATTACGAAAGTAAGTTTTGATTTCTTTGCCGCTGACTTGATTGAACGCCGCCGAGTCTTTTTGCTCTACCACCAAAGCTTGGTTGATGATGTGCGCCCACTCTATGGTGCTATCGTTCATATATATTTTTATTTCTTCCCCCAAAAGTTGCTGCGCGCCGTTCCAAAGAATCGGATCCTTGTACATAGAGAGACAAGAATCCCGAGAAGTGAACACAAGGGAGTCACATACCGCCTGAATATCGGTGCGATAGGTGCGTACTTTATTATAGGCGCGCATTTCGCGCCACATGGAATCCGTATTGATGTGGTAAGTTATCAGCCGTAACGTATCGGCGTGCGTGAACAAACTATCTCCTTGCGAGTAATCAATGGCAACGGCACGATTCGTAGCCAATGCCGATCCGGTCTGCTGGTTGTAAAAGCAATAATCTCCGGTCAACATCGAACGATTGACCGTATCGTTCATCACAACGTCGTTAAATGCTTCCCCATAGCCGGTAAGTCGATCGTAAAACACACTATCTCCGACCAACGTGCTACTTCCATTGCGAACGACGGAACGATCAAGCAGCTCGGATTGTTCTGTGATCGTATTATATATGCCGCGCTCGGAATAAATATATGTACTGTCGCTATGAATATGAGACGGGCCTAATATAACAGAAATCTTTGTTTCGGTACTATATCTCAACGTATCCGAATCCATCGTAAAGCGCGCGTTATCCAAATGTACCTGATGGTTGAAAGAAGCTACTTTCGTAGCCGGACTATATTGTCCCCATTCGGAAGTCAACGTATTCTCTTCGTCAGCCAATTGCCCGCCGGCAAAATAATAACCTAAGTCCGTCACTCTATCATAGTTCAAACTATCCGTCGTCAACGTTGTATTACGATTAATCATCCGCACGTTGCGACGCAACATCGCGATACGGCTGACTCCGTCGTAGTACAAATAATCCGCATATACGAACAAAGTATCACCTTGCTCCATACGCACATTATCAAATGCCTCGAAAGAATTTGTTTTTTCGTAAAGATGCGCACTATCGCAGTACATATACATACTGTCGTGTCGCAATTGCACATGTCCGACCAATACTTGCACATCAGGCAGTAAATCTTGGTTGGCATACCCGCGATCGGCGTGCAACAAATCCACTCGTGTACGCCGCTCCACTGCGACCGTATCTCGTTGTTCCTGTGCATACAAACTACCTGCCAAGCAGATGAACGCAAGAAACCAAACAAACCGGATATTTCGGCAGGGGACGAGCATTCGTAGGTTTCTATTTATTTTATCCAGCCTGTGTGACTAAAATTGCAGTCATCCCATCCCTCGTTAATACGAACATAGGTTTGTTTCACCTTGTTTTCTACCCATTTTTTAAGTACTTCCATCTGTCGATGTTGCAATACGATATCTTTCAAACGTTGATAATCATCACTGATAGTAGCTTTGTGTCCAGGAATCTTATTCTTTACTTTGATTATAGCACACATCTCTTTGCCATCCGTTCCATTGATCATGGTGAAAGCTTGCGAAATCTCGCCGATATTCAGCCGGTCAACCACTCTGGCTATTTCTTGCGGAAGCTCCGCCATCTCGAAACGCGAAGTACCCGTGTTCTGATTTTGCATAAGTCCGTGGTTATTACGAGTCTGTTTGTCGGCCGAAAGTGCAGCGGCAGCGGCGTCAAAAGTAAACTTCTCCGATCGAATATCATTCGCGATAGAATCCAGACGCGACAATCCTGCTTGCAATTCCTCCGTAGAAGCTTTCGGGCGCAGCAATATATGTTGTACGTTGACACGGTCTCCGCGTTTTTCAACAAGTTTGATAATGTGAAAACCATATTCCGTCTCTACAATTTTCGAGACCCTGTTCGGATCGCTCAAATTAAAAGCTACATTGGCAAACTCGGGCACCCACTGCCCACGTCCGAAAAAGCCGGTCTCTCCGCCGTTCACTGCCGTAGCCCTATCTTCGGAATACATACGAGCCAACGTACCGAAATCGGTCTCTTTGTTGTTCACACGATCGGAGAACTCACGCAAACGACGTTTGATATCTTCTATTTCTTCTACGGGAATCTTCGGTTCGGCCGTAATGATCTGAACCTCTACTTGCGCAGGTACGAACGGAATACTGTCGGCAGGCAATTTACTGAAGTAGCGACGCACGTCGGCTGGCGTCACTGTGACCTTTTCCACCAATTTTTCTTGCATCTGCTGAACCGCCAATTGAGTACGTGCACTTTCTCGGGCTTCTTCCCGTATTTGACTATACGTTTTGTTCATATATTCTTCCAACTTCTCGCGTGAACCGAGGCTAGAAATGTAGTAGTTAATCAAAGCGTCCGCCTGCTGCACCACTTGTTGGTCTGTAGGTATGACACTATCTAAGTCAGCCTGATGCAGATATAACTTCTGAACGGCCAGTTCTTCGGGTATCACACAACGCGGATCCCCGTTGATACGCTTACCCTCTATTTGGTATTGCGAGCGTACGGATTCTATTTCCGATTTCATAATGGCCTCGTCGCCTACTACCCAAGCGATGCCGTCTATTAGATTATCTTGTGCATACAGCGTGCTTGTCAGAGCAATCAATCCTGACAAAAGCAACATTTTAAGAGTGACATATTTACTCATTTGGCTTCAAATTTGATATAATCCTATTCTGTTCGAGTGCCTCCTCATACAAGTCGGCTTTTATTTGACGTATGTATTCTGTCCGATTTCGATTCAATAAAAGTTCCAAGACCAGCGGACGCGCATAGTCATAAGGCCGCACGTCTCCGACTCCCAGATAACCGGTCACGTTCAGGAAATAATGCGCCGTCGTATCCTGCAATTCCAATTGTCTACGCTGCCGAATTTCTTCTTCGGGGCGTTCGGTTTTCAATGGAATCTTCCCTAATATTTCGTCCAGCGGCAACCAGCGATCGTAAAAGTACTCATACGCCAAACTATACCGCAAACTGTATTTTTCCAATTCGTCGACAGCGACTTGTGCTGTATCCTTGTACCAACGGCGAACATTAGCCAATTGAGGTGCTTTGAGAGGAACTTTAATAAATAGCCCCTTAATAAGCGGACGTTCAAGCAAGAACAAATCACTGTGCGCCGCATAATAATCTTGCAGCTCCTGCTCGGGCAATACCATCGAAACTCGCTGTCTGATTAGCTCCTGCTGATAATTCTGAATGATTAGTGTGCGCCGGTAGTTATCTACCAATCGATTAAGCTCGGCGGAGTTCGGAATATTCTTGGCTGCCACGTCATATAGCAATATATCTTCTATCCACGAACGCACATAGCTATCGGCATAACGCGCGCTGTCTTCCGAGGAAAGGCCTGATGGAACGACCGAACGAAGCGTGGCTTTCAACAACGTATGATTGTCGACTTGTACAAGTACGTGCTCATTTAATTCCGGTGAGTTATTGAAACAAGATACTGCGGAAATTAAAAAACATACGGCGAAAAAATAACCACTGGGTTTCATATTTTGCTGTCGTAGGACGGATTATTCCGGGCGACTGTAATTAGGCGATTCACTGGTAATAGTTACATCGTGCGGATGGCTTTCCATGACGCCGGCATTGGTGATACGCGTAAATTTCGCCTCATGCAATCTCAAAATGTCCTTTGCTCCGCAATAGCCCATACCGGCTCGTAAACCGCCCGTCAATTGATAAATGACTTCGTACAGTGTCCCTTTATAAGGTACGCGTGCGGCAATTCCTTCGGGT